>CBFGNP010000126.1:0-8614 GCA_965650095.1 uncultured Pedobacter sp.
GATCAAAAACAATTTATTACGCAATTTGAAAACCAACATGACGTAAAGATCAGAAATACTTACCGGCAAACAACTGGTAAGGAGGGCGAACATTGCATTTACTTCACTTTAGGCGGCTTAAGTCCTATATTAAAACTACAATTCATTATCGACTATCAATATTATACGGCGCTGGATAAAAAAGCAGAAAAAGAAAAGAACACTACCCAAATATTTGTCCCGCAAATAATCATGAAAATGGGAAAACCTTTAATTAACTAATGAAGATTTGGATCTAAATTCTATGTCGAACCCATATATATGAATTCTGGTATCTCAAGACTTTTATTTATTGTTCCTTAACAAAGAATATTACTAATGTAGGATAAATTGCAATAAATACTAATATTTTTAGTTAACGAGTAGAATTTTGTAATTTTGCAAGATGAACCTTTTTGGAGAAACAGCATTATTCGACGGCGGCATAAAGAGGTATACTGATTTCAATATGCCGGATTTTGAACTGCGTCTCTGGCAGCATTTTTTCAGCAAAAGTCAGGCGGACAATTATTATCAAATTCTTTTGACCGATACTCCCTGGCAGCAGCGTATACGAAAAATGTATGATAAGATGGTCGCAGACCCGCGGTTAACAGCTTATTATGGGGGCGAGAACGGCCACGAATGGACACCGATATTATTGGAAATAAAAGCGTTAGTAGAAAAAGCAACCGAGATCAGCTTTGACCGTGTATTGTTAAATCTGTATCGAAATGGCAAAGATTCGGTCGCCTGGCACAGTGACAATCTTCCGGCAGACGGCAAGCACCACCACATTGCTTCAGTGACTTTGGGTGATACCCGGATTTTTAAAGTTCGTCACAAATCGAGAAAAGACATTCCCTCGTTGGACATCCCACTTACTCATGGCAGCCTGCTGCTGATGGGTGAAACGATGCAGGAAAATTATGAGCACCACATTCCAAAGACCGCGAGAGAAGTCGGCCCGCGGATCAACCTCACTTTCCGGGTTTCAGAATCCTCCAAACCGGTATACCTGGTAAGTGCCAGTTAAAAATATATGAAGCTCGGCTATCACTAACCAATATAAATATACCAATTTTGACACAACACATGCTAATCTAAGATTGGCTTGCAATTCACCGAATGATGAACATGAAACCTTCCCTAGATATTTCAGTTGTTTGAACCCATACTGCGTCGCTTAATCGGCAGGTGTCGCAATGCCGTGAAGGGTTTATTGTGACACGCAACGAACAGTAAAGCCAAGGCGGGTAGCCTGATGACTCGGCCATATATCTTTAGCGAAGATATACATATAGTACGCGTATGTAACGACATCTGTATCGCTACTTTCGTATTTTTGACTACTCCAATATCGGCCCTCGCTACCTCTACTACCATCATTTTTGGAATCGCGATAACCTGAATAAGGTAAGAATATAGATTTTCCGGTACGTTTGTCGGTACATTTTAGACCAATTATATTATTTTGACTAATCCACTCATGGTTCACTTTTGAAGTGTCCGCAAGTTTTATAATCTCTTCAAAGCTAGGTATGCGCCATCCAACAGGACTAGGGTCATTAGCTTTGGCCCAAATCTCATTTTGTGAAATAGCAGATGGCCAGTAAGTTTTACCCCCGCTAGCAGGCCAATGGGTTTTACTGTTCCATTGATAAAACATTCCTGAATCTTCGGGCTTATTAGCGAATGCGCCGGGTTTATCTACATTTCGCGTTGCCCATCTAACCCCATTAATTTTAATACCCTTATCATAAAATTCTGGACTTGTTTTTTTACTTAAAATGCTACATGAAGCAAATAATATGGTTATCACACAGGATATTAGCAAGTAATAGTTGTCAGATAAGTTCATCATTTTTATCTTCTTGTCGTAATATAATCGAAATTCGGTACAACTGTACATTTCAACAAAAACTTTCACTGCAATATTCTATGCATTCTTCATCAACTGTATCGTAGCATCTGTGATTAAACAAACGCCACCCCATTAGTTGAGGTGGCATTCGGTACTAATTATTTATTTGTTATTTTTTTGAATTGTACATTTGGTTGATGTTCAACGCTGGCATTTCGACTTGTGTGGAGTCAGAAAATTTTCCCGAACACTGATCGACCTGCATATTAAGGATCCTGACTTTTGCTTTTCCAAGGGTATTCAGTGTCAGGTGTTTAATCACCTTATCAGTATCCCCTCCGTATCCCCCGTTCAGTTCTATCTCCGCATTTCCTGCAGCACTTATGGACAGGCTTTCAAATGAACTCATTTCACTTCTAACATTGGTTCCGTCGAGATCCAGATTTACCGAGCTCGTGGCGGTCTCTCTGAAACTAATGTCCTGAACATTTTTTGTGTGTACACTTAACCAACTTATTTTGGTCTCCGGGTCAAAATGTGCGGAGCCTGTACTGCTTAGATCCAGCTGCAGCGAGTCCATTTTCGCATTCAGGTTTAGCCCCCTGCCATTCGCTACATTGAGCTGTTTGATATGAGGACCGTAGATCCAGATCCTTGCATAATTTTCCCGTTGTTCCTTCGATTTTTTTACTACGATCTGTAATTGTCCGTTGCCATCAACTTTTGCAGAGATCGACCCTTTCATGTTGTCGGCAAATTTAACTCCGGATTTTTCGTCCTCAACGAGTCGGATCGCGAGGTACAATTGTGCTCCGCCATCGATGCTGACGGATTGGAATGGGCTGTTGATCGCTATGGCCGACATGTTTTTAGGGATTGTGCCGAAAGTATCCATTTCCGCATTGCCAGGGGCCGATCGGTCGTCTTTTTCGTAGTATAGTCCTGAAACGATCGCTATTCCCAAAACAGGAATGAGGATAAGTGCGGAAGCAAATGCGATTAATAATTTATTACTTGTCTTCATTTTCTAAGGATTAAAGGTTTCTTTAACAAATGTGTTGTAGCGTGTTTGTAATTCGTCAAAACCAATGTTTAAGAGGTAAAGGTTTCTAAAAAAAGCGGGTAGTTCATCGTTCAGAAACTGGTTTTTCCGGTAGCTCCTTACATTGTTCACAGCATCTTCCGCGAGGAAAAATCCAATGCCCCTTTTATTATTAATGATGTTTTTATTTTGCAGCAGTTCATAAGTACGCATAACCGTATTGGGGTTGACCTCAAGATCTACTGCCATCTCTCTTACCGAAGGCACCTTTTCATCAACTTTCCATTTCCCCAATAAAATACGCTCACAAACATATTCTGCGATCTGAAGGTATATTGCCTTATTGTCTGTAAATTCCATATCTCTATACCAATTAAATTAAATTAAACCTCTTTTTCTTGTAGACGAACGTAGGTGATTGTCCAGACAATCAGTGTAAGCACAAGCAGCAGCAATGTAAGCAGCCATTCTATGGTGTCCTTACCGGAATTATGTAGGAATCGTCCCGGGCTATCCACTGCGTGCCGGCCATCGGTTAGGTATTGCCCGGCATGAAGAACAATAAATGTCCATACGCCAACAAAAACCATGACTGAGAGTGCTGTTTTGATGTAATGGAACTTGTTGAAATAAATGGAGCCCAATAAAAATATGCTGGTCACAAAAAAGGGGGCAACATACAAAGGCAAAAACAGGTTAGGTTTATTACGAACAAAGAAATAAGCCACATTTTCCTTTATTACAGTAATCGTGCCCTGGGCATCTGTATAGGAAGTTGTCTTGTTGATGCCGGTGACTGCATTGCGAAACTTGGCGATAAAAATCAGGTCCGTTAGAAAAAAAAGTACAACAAAACTGACGGTGGTCAGTATGGCGGTGAAAAAGATCCCTGCCATAAACTTCTCAAATGTGGAGGCGGGGATCAGCAAATCAATAATGGTCTTTGGTTTTTGGCCCAAATGTGAAAAATAGGAGCTTGCAACTACGGTGATAAAAAGAAAACCAAAAACCAGGAAGAAAGGTTCCCTGAAGAGTAAAAAGCGATCTGTAAACCGGCTAGTGTCTGTCAATAATGGCCAGAATGCCATTGTATAGGCGATCAGCATCACCCCGAAGGCCACAGCCAGGGTGATCAGGTAGATCTTTCCATATTCCAGCCATTTTCTTTTTAGCAGAAGGCTAAAACGCTGTGTATCGAATGTGTTGTTCATATTGCTTGGGAATTAGTTAAAAGCTGCTTTGATTTGAGTTTTTTCTGCGAGTACAGCATTGAACAGCAACTCCATGTCTAGTTTGCTCTCTTCCCCGTGGAAATTTGGCAGGAGTGCATTGTAACCCAACAATGAGGGCTCTGAATAGATCACAGTATTGTCGAGTTCTTTGAGGCGTTTGAAACACAGCTTATGAGTAATTTCCTCTACCGAGGCTTTTAAAACAATATTGCTTTCATCCAACATGATCACCGTGTCGATCAGATTATCCAGATCTCTGACCTGGTGTGTAGATATGATGATGCACCGGTCGTCGGTAAGTGCGGCCGCCATGATCTTGCGAAACTGTGCTTTGGACGGAATATCCAATCCGTTGGTCGGTTCGTCCATGATGACCAGCTGAGCTTGTGTGGCCAGGCCGAAAGCAATGATGAGCTTTTTCTTTTGTCCGTAACTCATGTCTATGAGCTTTTGGTTTAGGGGAATATCAAACTCAGTCAGCAGACTGTTAAAATAGGTATGGTCGAAGTTTGGATAAAAGGCCGCATTGGCTTTTACATAGGCATCAATTTTTACCGATGGCAGGTAGAATTCTTCCGGAATGAAACAGATCTGCCTTAGCAGACTTGGCTGCCTTTTCGCAGGATCATGCCCCATCACCTCTATCGTTCCGACTGAAGCGTAGACCAAACCGGCCATATTCTTTAATAAGCTGGATTTACCAGCACCGTTTTTGCCCAAAAGTCCATAAATGTGGCCTGCCTTGAGCTGAATGTTCAGATTTTTGAAGAGCAGTTTTTGTTTGCTGTACCCAAAATTCAGATTGTTAATCTTTATCATGATATAGTGTATTAGGTAATTAATACACTAATGTATTATTCATTTTGCAAAGCAGCAAATTATTTGAATAATTTTTTGTGAGTTTGATGAATTGCTCAGGGAGGTACATCAAGTTAACGCGGATTAATTTGCAAGGAAATGTGGTGAACCATACGCACTATTAGTGCTGTCGTACACCTACCCTATTTATAAAATTTAAATAAAAAGATGAAGTACAATTACTATGGTCAGTGAGTTCGATTCGTATTCGTGACCCACTGACCAATATTTTCTTTATTATCTATTTTTCTATATCTACGGTAGTCGATTCTTTAACCTCCCTGCGCTCAGGATCCATTAATTCCATAAGCCTGATACCGAGCAAACCATCCATGGCTGAACCTCCACTACCCCCAACCAGCACATCAGGAATCAGCTTCACATTTCCTTTAGACAATTCTTCGGTGATCTTATAACGCGTAAAGTTCTCACCGCCCAGCGCCTTAACTGCAAGCTCATAAGCTTCTGCGGTTGATTTACCAACTGCCAGAATTTTACCTGCCTCCGCATCGCCTGTCAGTGATATTTGCTCTGCTTCGGCCGATGCCCTTAATTTAATGGCTTCAGAATCCGCCTTAGCTCTGGCCCTTGTTGCCTCTGCCTCCGCATGGGCCCGCATCTTGGTGGCTTCCGCTTCCGCTCCAACAGCCAGTTTTACCCCGGCAGCGTCACCCTCAGACTTTTTAACCGTAGCACTCGCTGTACGTTCCGCGATCTCCACACTTTGCTGAGCTTTTACCATATCCTTTTGCATATCGGCAATGGCCGTCTCTTTTTCCATCCCCTGACGGGTTTCCTGAGCCTGTTTTTGCGTATTGTACGTCACCTTTTGCTCTTCTGCAATTTTACGATCTGTCAGGGTTTTCATCAGGGATTCCGGAGGAACAATATCTCCGATCAAAGTGTCAACCGCGTTCACATTGTACTCATCGAGTACCTTGCGAATGTGTTCCTTTGCCGATTCCTGACGCTCTTTTCGGGTGCTGAGGAAAGCAATAACATCACTGTCCTGTGCCGAATTGCGGAAGTAGTTGCCTATTGTCGGTTCCAGCACCTGTGAAACAAGGTTAACCATATTTCCGAACCTTGCAATAACTTTTGGGGCTTCTGTACTGGGTACGTGGATGATCTGTGACACATCCAGGTTGAACGGAAAACCGTCTTTAGACCTTACCGTTATCGTACAAAGATTTTTGTCTAGGTTGTGCGCTTCACTGCGTGCCGATGCCCAGTTCAGTACCAGGTTCGTGGTCGGTACCAATTCCACTTTCATGACGTATTTGTTAACAGGGTATTTACCCGGACCCAGTGGCTCCAGCCAGACCCCTTTTGAGCCTTTAGCTACGATATTTCCATGTTTAAAATCAATTCCTGTCAGATCGTTCCCATCATTTCCAATATAGGAAATGACCACACCCACATAACCAATCGGAATTTCCGTCATCGGGATTTGTTCCAACTGGATGGCCCAGGGATTCAGGTTATAGGATCCGGCGAGGATTACCTGTGGCTGTAATCCCCGGTTGCCTCCATTTTTTATAAACACATCAAAATCCTGAAAGTTATTATGGCCTTCTACCAAATGCCCTGCAATCTGGCCGGCGTCGATAGGCGAGCCGTCCAAAGTGGTTACAATACCCACCATGCTTTCCTGGATGCGTATCATCTCTGTAACTGAAACATCGAATAATAAGGTATTGATCCGGTAAGAACCAGAGGTAATGTAAGAGGTTTGCCTGCCGCGCTGCCCGCCGTTTTCCAGGAACTTTACGGCATCCTGAAAATTGTCACAGTCCACCCGGTGCCCCAGAATATTTCCTGTGGGAATTTCTGCCCCATCCTTGGCCAGGATCAACCCGATTTTGCCTTCAGGTATGACGGTGAATTCTTCCATAGAAACAGTATACTGCCAGAACCACATCCTGAAATACAGGCCCGGAGCCAGGGTTTTTCCCTGAAAGCCTGCCTCACCTTTAATGGCGATGATCCGCCCGTCTGGCAGTTCCCGTTCCTTACCTACCAATACAAATTTCTTAGTCACCAAACCGATCCGGTCTTCGGGGACTACAATCATCCCGAATAAAAAACGTAATATATATTTATTCAAACCTGCACATAACAGTGCCACCAAAACCCACCAGTAATTAAAAAGTAGCGTTTCCATAATTCTATTGATTTCATCTTTTTAAGCCCGAAAAACCATTGATCAGGCCCGATTTCGAGATCAAATAAAATGCTTAAAAACCACATTTTTTACTAATTTTCAATATATATTTTCTTCGATTTTAAGGCCTGAAAGACGATTCGGGTGCGATTATCGCCGAAAATCCACCTGCACTTGACGTAACCAGAAATCGCTCATTAGAAGTCAGGAAAAAAGCAAAATCTGAAGTTTTGGATGACTGATGTTTGCATTTAGATATATCTCTTATAAACACCCCATACAAACACGACAATCAATACAATTCCTGCATATACCCAGGTTTTAATGGGTTCACTCTTTTTCTGCAGCAACTCTTTGCTGGCCTGCTCCTTTTTCTGTATCGTTAACCGCCCCGCTCCTGCCTGGTCTACTTGTTCCTCGATGTGCTGATACTGATAAAAACCGCTGTCGTTGGTAGAAAGTGGCTATTTTGCAATGTAGCGCAATGCTCTAGAAGTTTTTCTAAAATTGAAGGGAAATGAAGCTTTGTTTTTTCTGCTGCTGATTTGCAAAAAAGCCTGGGGGCGTTGATGAATAAGAAAAGACAGATGCTTGTTTGTAAAAATCAGAGCGCTAGATATGGTTATGTAAATTTTGAAGTCGAAAATTAATAAACCTTCTTGAAATGATTGCTTTTCATTATAATGGAATAATCGAGCACATGACAAAAAAACGGGCGTTGGCAAATCGTTTCTGGCTGTTTACTACATCCAACCCCATAACTAGTGGCTTATTTATGGAAAAAATTTTTGTAGTTCAATTGGCCCATCTAATATTGACGATGTTTCAGAACTGATCAGTCAGCCTTTTGAAGAGCTAATTACCTTAAAATATCACAATAATGACCGTCCAAACCCGAAAACATTAATTGCTTGTGCTGACTATGGGTATTATGGTCGCTAATTCGTCATCGCTCAGGCGCTCGATTATTTCATTAGCCTGCTCCCTACTTAAACCTATCCGCATCAAATCTTCAGTTGTAAAAACTCCTGAAGTTGATAAAAAACTCCCTTCGTGACCAGGTAACTCAGTTACTTCCATAGCTCATTATTTAAATTAAATATTTAATGCAAAAGTAGGGGTAATTTTCCACCGGTTTACTTTTAGATATAGCGGTGTTAAGCTTAAGTAATCATTGAACTACTAATTTGTATAAACTGCGACTAACATCAATAATAGTTATATACGATAAGCATATTAAGTATTAAAGCCATACATTTAATATTTAAATTCCGTAACGGATTAGATCATTATGGTTCTAAAACCAAAAAACAGATATATGGGAATATTTTCAGCTTTAATGGGCAATGCAGGAGCGGTTAGCCAGGATGACTTAAAAAAGAAGTACGGGCCTTCGCTTACCGATAATGAAGAAATTGAGCTTGGTTTCAAACTGA
>CBFGNP010000127.1:0-8607 GCA_965650095.1 uncultured Pedobacter sp.
CTGGATAAGCTGGATGTAAGCAAACACAAGCTTGTCCTCATGGATTTACACATGCCGGTAATGGATGGTTATAAATCGAGTATGAAAATGCGTCAGAATGGCGTTACCATACCAATCATTGCACTTACAGCTAATTTACCGGACGAAATAGGATTGAGAGTGATGGAAGCGGGTATCGATGATATAGTGATCAAACCATTTTTGCCTGATGAGCTCTACAGAAAGGTCCTGCACCATATATCCCAAATCTAACGCAAATAAAAGCGGGAGCATCTTTTTCAGATACCCCCGCTTTTATTTTTTCTGTTAACTAGCAATACTGATCAAACGCGCCGATCAGGCTGTCAGCGATCATCTGCGCCGGACGGCCTTCAATCTGATGGCGTTCGATCATATGAACCAATTTGCCATCTTTAAACAAAGCCATGGCTGGTGATGAAGGGGGAAAAGGCATCATATATCCCCTCGCCCTGTCAACTGCTTCTTTTTCCATACCTGCAAAAACAGTAACCAGTTTATCAGGATGTTTTTCATTCGCTGCGGCCAGTCTTGCTGCCGGACGTGCATTTGCTGCGGCACAACCACATACAGAGTTTACAACTACAAATACCGTTCCTTCACTACTGATGGCATTGTCAACATCTTCTGCAGTTCTTAATTCTTCAAAACCTACTTTGGTAAGTTCTGCACGCATTGGTTCTACTAAATATTCTGGATACATGTCTTCTGTGTTAAATCTTTATACAAATGTACAGCAACGTGCTTTAGTATCAAAACGATCTCCCAAATGGCACCTTACTTTTTACCTTCAAATTACTTTGGACAAAATAAGGTCCCTGAACACTCCCTGATTTTTTATAGCCTCCATGTGAATGTTATGGCTTGTGAAAATGCTTTTTTGTTATTGATAAGGGAATGCTGTAAATTTGTACCTCATTTAAATAAAGAAATATGTCATCAGTAGAGACAACTTATGTGCCTTACAAGGTTAAGGACATTTCACTGGCAGAATGGGGCCGTAAAGAGATCGGACTGGCAGAGGCAGAGATGCCCGGATTAATGTCATTGCGTGAAGAATTCGGACCATCAAAACCTTTAAAAGGTGCCCGCATTGCCGGATGCTTACACATGACCATCCAGACTGCGGTTTTAATTGAAACATTGGTAGAACTTGGTGCAGAAGTAACCTGGTCTTCCTGTAACATCTTCTCTACGCAGGACCATGCTGCCGCTGCGATTGCTGCTGCAGGTATCCAGGTATATGCATGGAAAGGTTTGGATGAAGAAAGCTTCGACTGGTGCATTGAGCAAACCTTACACTTTGGTCCTGAGCGTCAGCCCTTAAACATGATTCTGGATGACGGGGGTGATTTAACCAATATGGTATTCGACAGGTTCCCTGAACTGATCGCAGGCATCAAAGGCTTATCTGAAGAAACCACTACAGGAGTTCATCGCTTATATGAGCGCATGAAAAATGGCACCTTGCACTTACCTGCAATCAATGTCAACGATTCAGTGACCAAATCTAAGTTCGATAACAAATATGGTTGCCGCGAATCGCTGGTTGATGCGATCCGTCGTGCAACTGACGTGATGATGGCGGGTAAAGTAGCTGTTGTTGCCGGTTACGGCGATGTGGGTAAAGGTTCCGCAGAATCGCTGAGCTCACAGGGTGTACGCGTGATCGTTTCCGAAATTGATCCGATCTGTGCCTTGCAGGCTGCAATGGAAGGTTATGAAGTGAAGAAATTTGCCACAGCGGTGAAAGAAGCCGATATCATTGTAACCACTACCGGTAACTGTGATATTGTACGTGCCGAACATTTCAAAGCCATGAAAGACAAGGCGATCGTTTGTAACATCGGTCACTTCGACAATGAGATTGACGTAGCCTGGTTAAACAAAAACTATGGCGATACCAAAATAGAGATCAAGCCTCAGGTTGATAAATACACCATTGATGGCAAGGACATCATTTTACTGGCTGAAGGCCGTCTGGTGAATTTAGGCTGTGCAACGGGTCACCCCAGCTTTGTGATGTCTAACTCTTTCACCAACCAGACTTTAGCACAACTGGAACTTTGGACCAATACAGATAAGTACGAGAACAAAGTGTATGTATTGCCTAAATACCTGGACGAGAAAGTAGCCCGTTTACACCTGGCAAAAATTGGTGTGGAACTGGATGTATTGGATCAGCATCAGGCGGATTATATAGGTGTGCCTGTTGAAGGACCCTTCAAACCAGAAGCTTACAGATACTAAATCATTACACCTGGGAATTTAAGCTTATCGGTTCCCGGGCACAATTGGATTTTTAGGAATCATAAAAAGGGCCTGCATCATCATGATCAGGCTCTTTTTTGCTTTAAACCACCTTATCTATTAAAGGCCCTAAAGGAATACCAAAGGAGTATAATAGAAGTCTGCCTCATTATTCCAGGGTAGGGCTTCGTGTCCTGGTTAATAAAAGAAACAGTTACGGCAAACTAAAAAATTTTATATTTGTGCATGGCACATCTATCTGTAAACATCAATAAAATAGCTACACTCCGAAATAGCCGGGGTGGTAATAATCCGAACCTTGTCAAAGTGGCCTTAGATTGTGAACGCTTCGGGGCGGAAGGGATAACGGTACACCCACGTCCCGATGAAAGACATATCCGTTATCAGGATGTTTATGACTTAAAATCAGTTATTGCAACAGAGCTCAATATTGAAGGCAATTGCAGCGAGCAGAAATTTGTAGAACTTGTTCTCACAAACAAACCCGCACAGGTAACCCTTGTGCCAGATGCAGAGGGTCAGATTACTTCGAATCATGGCTGGGACACCGTGAAACATGCTACCTACCTGAAAGAAATGGTTGCGCTGTTCAAATCAGCCGGAATAAGGGTTTCCATATTTGTTGATCCGGTGGTTGAAATGGTCGAAGCAGCTGTGTTGACGGGCACAGACAGGATTGAACTGTATACAGAAGCGTATGCACATAATTATTATGCCAACCGCGAAAAAGCCATTTTACCCTATATTGCCGCGGCCCACAAAGCCAATGAACTCGGATTGGGGATTAATGCCGGTCATGACCTGGACCTGCATAACCTCAAATATTTTGCACACAGCATTCCTGGTCTACTGGAGGTGAGCATCGGCCACGCGTTGATCAGCGATGCGCTTTATCTGGGACTCGAGAATACGATACAAATGTACCTACAGCAGTTAAAGTAAAAAAAACGTGTCATGATCAAAAAATTAGCTCCTTTATGTCTCTCGCTTCTGCTATTCACATGTGGCTGTGGCAACAATGCAGCCCTCGATCAATCTGCGGCAGCAGATCTCATTGACGATTACCTGCAATCGAACCCGGTATATGAAAGTGAAACGATAGCGCTGGGAGAAATTAAGTTCAGAAGCAACAACGATAAAATGGAACTGGAAAAGTTTAAGGAACTGCGCGATAAGGACTTCGTAGGAATGGAATTACTGGAACAGAAGAAAAAATTCCTTTCGAGAGATAGCGCGTATGTTTACCGGATCACACTTACTGACAAATCAAAACCATATATCCTGAAGCAGGAGCGGAACAAAGCTATTGTAAAAGTGATGGGATATGATCTTGATGAAAGTAAAACGGCCAGACTGGACAAGTCAGGCAATAAAAATGCAAGGATCACCGTGATGCTTAAAAAAGTAAGAAATGCTTTCTCCGTTTTTTATAACGATAAAAACACAGGAAGCGACTTCATCACCAGAACCTATAAGCTAAAGTACGAGAAAGATCAGGGCTGGATTGTTAAAGGAGAATAAAGTCCACTTTCCCAGTAAGTTTATGAAGTCTTTTTGACTGAAGCTAAGGGTATTTTTTATTACCTTTGCGCAACTTTTTATTCATAGACTTCATGAGCTTAGATATTCATTACAAAGAGGACTTTAAAGACCGCCACATTGCACCCAATATACAGGATACCGATGCAATGTTAAATACCATTGGAGTAGGTTCTGTTGAGGAGCTGATTGCACAAACTGTTCCTTCTTCCATCAGGTTAAAGCAGCCATTGAATTTACCAAAGGCGAAATCTGAAACAGATTATCTTGCAGCGTTAAAACAAACTGCTTCTTTAAATAAAGTTTTCAAATCTTATATTGGCCAGGGCTATTATGACACCATCACTCCGGGCGTGATATTACGTAATGTGATGGAGAATCCGGGCTGGTACACACAATACACACCTTACCAGGCCGAAATCGCACAAGGCCGTTTGCAGGCACTGTTAAACTTTCAGACGATGGTTATTGATCTGACGGGGATGGAAATTGCAAATGCCTCTTTACTCGATGAAGGAACTGCAGCCGCGGAAGCGATGTTTATGCAATACAGCTTGCGCAAAAATCAGCAGGCCACAAAGTTCTTCGTATCTGAACTGCTGTTTCCGCAAACCATAGACATTTTAAAAACACGCGCCAATCCTTATGGAATTGAGCTGATCATCGGGAATCACCAATCTTTCGACCTGAATGATACATTTTTCGGCGCCATTATCCAATATCCCGCTGGTAACGGTGAGGTCTTTGATTATACTGATTTTGCTCAAAAAGCACATGATAATAATGTAAAAGTAACTGTAGTTGCTGATCTGCTGAGCCTTACCTTATTAACCCCTCCGGGAGAATGGGGTGCGGATGTTGTGGTTGGCACTACACAGCGTTTTGGGGTTCCAATGGGTTTTGGTGGTCCTCATGCGGCTTATTTTGCCACTAAGGACGAATATAAGCGCGCCATTCCCGGCCGTATCATTGGGGTTACGATAGACAGTAACAACAATTATGCTTTACGGATGGCTCTGCAAACCAGAGAACAGCATATCCGCAGGGATAAAGCGACTTCCAATATTTGTACTGCACAAGCTCTGCTGGCCATTATGGCTGGCTTCTATGCGGTTTACCATGGCCCAAAAGGCTTGAAATTAATTGCTGAACGTACACATGGATTAGCCGTTACCCTGGCAAAGTCCTTAGAGAAAATGGGTTACAAGCAACTGAACAAGATCTATTTCGACACCATACAGCTCGATTTAGGTGATCTTACTGACTCTATCCACAGAGAGTGTTTAGACAATGAGCTAAACCTGCATTACAACGGTAGCCTGGTTACCATTGCATTGGATGAAACCACTTCCTTTGAGGACATCAAATTGCTCAGCAAAATCTTCGCAAAGGTAAAAGCCATTGTTGCTGATGCCGTCGAGATAGACGAAAAAAATGTGGGAACCGTAATCCCTGCAACGCTGCAGCGTACATCTGATTACCTGAGCCACCCTATATTCAACACGCACCGTTCTGAACATGAAATGCTGCGTTATATTAAGTCGTTGGAGACGAAAGACCTTTCACTGTGCCATTCTATGATTGCTTTGGGTTCATGTACTATGAAGCTGAATGCAACAACAGAAATGATTCCTGTAACCTGGCCTGAGTTTAGCAAGATCCATCCTTTTGCACCAGCAGACCAGGTGTTGGGTTATTACACCGTGTTCAATGAACTGGACAAGTGGTTAAGTGAAATTACAGGTTTTGCTGCAATGAGCTTACAGCCCAATGCCGGAGCACAGGGTGAATACGCAGGCCTGATGGTGATCAGGGCTTATCACAATGACCGTGGAGAAGCACACCGTAACATTGCATTGATCCCTTCGTCAGCACATGGTACAAACCCAGCCTCTGCTGCAATGGCAGGGATGAAGATCGTTATTGTAAAATCACTGGAGAACGGGAACATCGATGTTGATGATCTAAAGGCCAAAGCTGAGGAACATGCAGCTAATCTTTCCTGCTTAATGGTGACTTACCCTTCTACACACGGTGTGTTTGAAGAAAGTATTGTCGACATCTGTGACATCATTCACAAAAATGGTGGACAGGTGTATATGGACGGCGCAAATATGAACGCACAGGTTGGTTTAACCAGTCCGGGTAATATCGGCGCTGATGTATGCCACTTAAACTTACACAAAACCTTCTGCATTCCTCACGGAGGCGGTGGCCCGGGTATGGGACCAATTGGTGTAGCCAAACACCTGGTGCCTTATTTACCTGGTCATGCGGTAATAAACATAAACCACGAAAAATCTATCCATGCAGTATCATCTGCGCCCTGGGGATCGGCATCCATTCTGATTATCTCTCATGCTTACATTGCAATGATGGGTACAGAAGGGCTTACTAATGCAACCCGATATGCAATCTTGAATGCCAATTACATGAAGGCACGTCTGGAACAACATTATCCCGTTTTATATTCAGGTGCCAATGGACGCTGTGCGCATGAAATGATCCTGGATTGCAGAGGCTTTAAAAGCTATGGAATTGAGGTCGTTGATATCGCAAAACGCTTAATGGATTATGGCTTTCACGCACCAACAGTGTCATTCCCTGTTGCCGGAACACTAATGATCGAACCTACAGAAAGCGAGCCTAAACATGAACTTGACCGTTTCTGTGATGCCTTAATAGCCATCAGGAAAGAGATTTCAGCAGTTGAGAGTGGCAGCCTGGACAAAACAGACAACCCTTTAAAACACGCTCCACATACGGCCGCTATAGTTACAGGCGATGAATGGAACCATAATTATAGCAGACAAACCGCGGCATTTCCATTACCCTATGTAGCTGCCTATAAATTCTGGCCTTCTGTAGGCAGGGTTAATGATTCATTCGGCGACAGATCATTGGTTTGCGCTTGTCCGCCGATTGAAAGCTATGAAGAAAACTTCGCGTAAGCTTTTAATCTTAAAAAACATATCACAGATCAATTCAACCAGTTAAACCTTTTGATACATTTGTTCTCTATAAATGTATCAAAAGGCTAAGGCTGGTTCTTAGTTTTAAACAAAATCATAAAACAATGAAATTAAAACTTACGTCATTAGCATTACTTATTTTAGTAATCACAACATCGGCTTTTATAGCCCCGGTATTTAAGGGAGTAACCTATAGGGTGGATGTAGAAAAATCTACTTTAACCTGGGTAGGCAAGAAATTAACAGGCAGTCATAACGGCACAATTGACCTTCAATCGGGAAGCCTTTTATTTGACGGCAAAAAATTGTCTGGTGGAAACTTTGCGATCAATATGACCACAATAAAAGATGCAGATAAAAGTGCCAGGCTGGAAGGACATTTGAAAGCTGATGATTTTTTTGGAACTGATCAATTTGCGACCTCTACATTTGTGATTAAAAAAGTTACCGCCGGGGCCGCAAACCAGGTAAATATTACCGGCGATTTAACCATAAAGGGCCTGACAAATTCCATCACCTTCCCTGCGAATATTGTATGGAATGCCGATGGTTCTGTGACGGCAACGGCAAACAAAGTTATTGTTGATCGTACCAGATACGGCATTAAATACAGGTCCAAAGGTATGTTTCCTGACGTAGGAGATAAAATGATCTACGATGATTTTGAACTTGCGGTAAAACTTATCGCAAAAAAATAACATATCTTTATAACATTTTAAAAAGCCATTATTAGTAATGGCTTTTTTTATGGAAAAAATAAAAGTTTACTAGTTAAAACAAATTACAGACATATTTTATAACTTTATACTAATACCAATTTTTTGGCCTGGGGCCAGTCAGCTTTATGATGGATAATAAAATTAACCTTCTCGTTATTGATGATGACGATATAAACATCTTTATCATCAAGAAGATTGTTGAAAAGACGGGCTACAATGTTAATATGGTATCCAAAGCAAATGGGTTGCTGGCTATTGATTATTTGAAAGCTACGTTGAATAAGGAGGAATTTCCACATCTCATCCTTATTGATATCAACATGCCCGTGTTAAACGGGTGGGAATTTCTGGATGCCTATGAACAACTCTGCATCACGCAGCGGGTAGACATGTATATGCTATCTTCCTCCGTTTATGAGAACGATATAGAAAAAGCCAAAACTTATGCAAAAGTGAAGGGGTTTATTTCTAAACCCCTGTCTATAGAAAGATTAGTAGAACTTTTTAAGCAATTGAAAGAGGAAGTAAATTAAGTAATCTTAAACTGCCCGTCTGTTAAACTAACAAAACCGGTAGCCCTGGTCTTTCCATGATAAAACAGGCAATTCCAGTTTTCGGCGGCTGCTTTTTTGCCAAACTCTTCCCGCAATTCCATTGCTTTTCTTCCGTCAAAATCGTACTTGGCAATAAATTTCCGTAACAATTCTTCAGGTTCAGGCAAAACATCACCTCCAAAAAACACCTTATCTGTGCCGTCATCCAGCAAAAAAACCTGATGGTAAGGCGTATGAGCACCGGTCAGTTCATAACTGATCTCATCCGTTAACTTTCCAGAGCCCTCTATGAAAGTAAGCTGGGCATTGCGCTGCAAAAATTCGAATAGTTCTGTTTTGTAAGAAGAAGATGTACTGGTAAAGGCACTCTCCCATTCTCCGCGCTGAATGATATAATTGGCATGCGGAAAACTCAGTTCCATCTGGTTACCAAGATGATGGATCATCCCGCCAGAATGATCGAAATGCAAATGCGACATCAGCACCATGTCTATATCGTCCGGATCAAACCCCGCCTTTTTGATGTGCTCATGC
>CBFGNP010000128.1:0-8607 GCA_965650095.1 uncultured Pedobacter sp.
GCGGGAGATCATTGGCTTGCTGGCCAATAAGACGAACCTTGAAGACTTTATAAAAGCTAAGTTCCTTTTGTTTACCGGCACGGCCACTATGGTCACACTTTTGATTAGTTTCTATGGTTTTATCAGCTGGAAGATCCTATTCATTCAGATTGCAGCGTACCTATATAATATAGGTATCGGAACAGTAATTGTACTTTTTTTTGCAACCCGAAATACTAAAGCTATAGATTTGAGTAAGGGCTCTACCTTTAATTATCAGGGTGTAAGTGTAACACAATTTATTCTGTTGATCCCCTACTTCCTGCCCCCATATCTATTTTATTTACCATTTTCAATAGCCGGACACCCGTACCGGGGAGTGGCTTGTATAGCATTGGCAGGACTCGGATGTGTATTTGCACGCGGTTATTTCACATCGATGCTGGTAAGCGCACTAAATAAAAGAAGGTACAAAATTGCAGAAGGCTTCAGAGCGCGTTAGACTGCGTTTGAGAACGTTTGAGAACGTTTGAAAACGTTGAGCGCGTTGAGCATGCGCACTGAAACCATTTGATAGGATGAAGCTTAGCCCCTTAGAAAAAATATGATTTTAGAAATTAAGGACTTAAAAAAGATCTACGGCAACAAAACTGTTGTAAACATCGGCCATTTAGAGATCAATGCCGGAGAAACCATAGGACTGGTAGGCAATAACGGAGCAGGAAAAACAACGCTCTTTAGAATGTTGCTCGATCTGATCCGCCCGGATCAGGGACAGGTGTTTTCCAAAAGCAAAGACGTTACCGGCCATGACGGATGGAAAGCGTATACTGCCTCCTATTTAGATGAGGGATTTCTGATAGATTATCTCACCGCAGAAGAGTACTTTCTATTTATTGGCAGTCTGCATAATTTCAATGTGGGGTATGTAATGGATTACCTGAAACAATTTGAAGAATTCTTTAACGGCGAGATCCTAAATAAAGGAAAATACATCCGGGATTTCTCGAAGGGCAATCAGAACAAGATTGGTATTGCTGCAGCGCTGATGCAAAATCCCGAATTGCTGATACTGGATGAACCCTTTGCCAATCTTGATCCGACTACGCAGATCAGGCTTAAAATACTGATCAAATCTTTAAAAATAGAGAATGCGGTGACCACTTTAATATCCAGTCATGACTTAAACCATGTTACTGATGTAAGCGATAGGATCATCCTCCTGGAAAAAGGCCTGATCATCAAAGATTTTATTAAAGATGAAAACACCCTGAAAGAACTGGAAGCATACTTTTCGGAGTAAGCGCACTGTATAGTTTTATGGTCAGCACAATGCTATGCCTACAATATTCATTCACTATGGAGCGTATTTGACGATTTATTAAAGAGTCGCAAGGAGATAAAGCGCAAACAATAAAACTTGGCATTAGGTTTGATTTATTATTGTCATAAAAACAAACCATAATGATTATGATGACTTCAAAATTTAAAATAGCAACATTCAGTATAGCGTTAGCCCTTGGTGCCATGGCGTTTCAGGGTTGTGATAGTATGACAAAAACACAAAAAGGTGCGGGTATTGGCGCCGCAGCGGGTGGTGTCCTTGGTGCAATTATCGGCAAGAAGGCTGGTAATACCGCAGTAGGTGCTATCATTGGTGCTGCAGTAGGCGGTACAGCTGGTGGTTTTATCGGAAAAAGAATGGACAAACAAGCTGCTGAAATACAAAATGCTATTCCTAATGCAGAGGTAATCCGCGAAGGCGAAGGTATTATTGTTAAATTTGACAGCGGTATTTTGTTCGGCTTCGACAAAGCTGACTTAACCGCGCAGGCCAAAACCAATATTAAATCTTTGGCAGGATCAATAAATCAGTATCCTGGAACAGACATCAAAGTAATTGGTCATACAGACAACAAAGGTACCGAAACTTATAATATGGGTTTATCTGAAAGAAGAGCAGCGGCGGTTAAAGCCTATGCGGTGTCTCAGGGAGTTCCTTCGTCCCGTTTAATCACGATTGGAAAGGGCTTCTCAGAACCGATTGAAGACAACGCAACTGAGGCAGGAAGAGCTGCAAACCGTAGGGTTGAAGTCGTAATTGTTGCCAACGAACAATTGAAAAAAGAAGCGCAGCAAAAAGGAAAATAAACTACACATTTACATCTACCTATAAAAACGAAAACCCGTTGTACCATGTACTTCGGGGTTTTTCATTTTTACTCTATTCCATAGATGTCTTCAAAATAATGTATGGCCAGGGATTTTAGCAGTAGCTCCTGCTCCATCATGGCAAAAGAAGGAACTGCTTTTACCAGTTTCCAATGTGGCCAGCCATCCTGATCCAGGCCTTCCAGTTCATAGAAACCCATTTCGCTAAGCAAGCGGCAGGTAGCAATGTGCATCAACTCCTCCTTCTGACGTTTGCTGTACTTACCCGGGCCCTTACCTAACTCCTGAACGCCAATTAAAAACAGGATGACCTTCAAATCCGGAATGTCAGAATTAAACTCCTCGGCTATCTTTTGTTGCAAAATTTTCCATTTTGCATGTGTTTCTGCAGGCTTCATAATTACAAAGATACAATTAGCGCCGCAGCTTTATCATAATAAATAAACCACAATTGAATCCTTATTGTTAATTTTATGCCTATGGAAAAAGTAATTGTAACGGGCTTACTGGCCTTTGGCATGTCTGGAAAAGTATTTCATGCACCATTCATAGATGCACACCCTGGTTTCAGGTTTCATGCGGTATTGGAGCGCAATCAGAAAAAAACAGCAGCAGATTATCCAGGTGTCAAAAGTTATGATACTTTTGAAGAGCTGATCTCAGATCAGGAAATTGAACTCGTAATCGTCAATACGCCAAACTTTACCCATGCAGATTACACACGCCGGAGCCTTCAGGCAGGAAAGCATGTTCTTGTCGAAAAACCTTTCACTGCGACATCAGCCGAAGCAAAAGAATTATTTGACTTGGCCAGAACCGTCGGAAAAAAGATCTTTGTTTACCATAACCGGAGATGGGACAGCGATTGTACCTCCATCCAAAAAGTAGTAAATAGCGGGCAACTCGGTCAGCTCAATGAAGTCCATTACCGGTATGACCGCTATAGAAAAGCCATTGGTCCGAAAACATTCAAGGAAGAACCACAACCTGCAAGTGGATTACTATATGATCTGGGCCCTCATCTGCTGGATCAGGCCATCAGCTTATTCGGTAAACCTCAGTCCTTCTATAAGGTATTGGGAAAGCATCGGGAAAAGACCAAAGTAGATGATTACTTTATGATCCATTTGACCTATCCGAATGATCTTCATGTATTCCTGACTTCGAGCCTGTTAGTTGCAGATCCTCAAAAAGCTTTTGTACTTCACGGATCAACCGGATCATTTGTAAAGGGACGATCGGATGTACAGGAAGAGCAGCTCTTAAACGGGATGAAACTGAGCCATCCTGCTTACGGCATAGAAGCTTCTGAAAACAAAGGCCGCTTAACCGTTATGGATGATCAGGGGACCCCACATGTAAGCTATATTGATTCCGAAAACGGGAACTACATTGGCTTATTTGAAGCCGTTTACCAATCGATAGTCAATAACACTTCGTACCCGGTCACTGAAGAGCAGATCCTGACACAACTGGAAATACTTGAGGCCTAGGTTATGCACACCATACTATTTGTGCTCCTTCCCCTACTCGTTATTACGCTTTATTTTATCCTGCGCAACAAGACTGCCAAGTATAAAAAAACACATACGCTTACATTCGAGGAACTGGAGCTACTTGCTAAACATGTCAATTTTTATCAACGGCTGAATGCGGAACATAAATTGAAATTCGAGCATAAATTAGCCGTATTTTTAAGTGAGGTGAGACTTGAAGGTGTTGGCCTGGCCGTGGAAGCATTGGACAGAGTGTTGGTTGCTTCCAGTGCCGTTATACCCATCTTTGGTTTCGAAAACTGGAGGTATAAAAACCTGAGTACAGTGCTTATATACCCCGATACATTCAACAAAGATTTCCAATTTGAAGGTGGCGAAAGAAGTATTCTTGGCATGGTAGGCGAAGGTTATATGAACGGACAAATGATATTGTCGCGCTCGGCATTGTTACTTGGTTTCTCTAATGCTGCAGACAAAGAAAATACTGCAATCCATGAGTTTGTCCATTTACTGGACAAATCTGATGGTGCTACAGATGGGATACCTGATCAACTGATGCGGCATGAATATATCAGGCCCTGGCTAAAAATGATCCATCAGGAAATGCAGCAGATAGAACGCGGTAAATCTGACATTAATCCATATGCCCTTACCAATGAAGCAGAGTTTTTTGCCGTTGTGTCAGAATACTTCTTTGAAAAACCGGAGCAGCTAAAACTCAAACATCCTGAACTTTACAGGATGTTATCAGAAACTTTTCTCCAGGATCTTACAGAATAGCCTAGAGACTGCCTAATAGCGCTACCTCAAATTCTGTAGGTATTTCTATATGTGGAATATGGCCGCAAGCATCAAATTCTATGAGCTTGGCTCCGGGAATCCTGGCAGCCGTCTGCTTACCTAGAAATCGATATTGTCCATATAAGGCCTGCTGGTCCGGACTAAGCAGCCCTTTTCCGACAATCGTCTTATCTTGCTTACCAATGAATAAAACGGTGGGAACCCTAATGTTGATGAATTCATGCACCACCGGCTGTTCGTAGATCATGGTATATGTCATGGCCGCCACCCTTGCCCATCTTGGAAAATCAGCACTATTGGTAACACCACCAGCAATACGCACCAGCTCTTCATATTCCGGCTTCCATCTGGTAAAATAAGAACTTTGATAGTACTTCCTAACGCTTTCAGCTGTAGACTTCAACTCCACTGCATATTGCTGATCCGTAGTGACATAAGGAATAAATTTACGGTAATCCTCCAATCCTATCGGATTTTCCAGCAATAGCTTTTCTGTTTGCTCAGGAAACATCAGCGCAAAACGGGTAGCCAGCATGCCTCCCATGGAATGTCCCAGCAGACTTACCTTCTGGATTCCAAGTGCTCCGAGCAGGGCTTTATTCCATGCGGCCATTTGATGAAAGCTATAATGGATGAAAGGTTTTGAAGATTTACCAAAGCCGATCTGGTCCGGGACCACAACCCTGAATCCTCTGTTGGTTAAGGCTTTGATCACACCCGACCAATAATAGCCTCCAAAATTTTTGCCATGAAAAAGCATCACCGTTCTGCCATTTGCCAATTGGGTTGGTGCTATGTCCATATAGGCCATTCGTACATCCTGACCTTCAACCGAAATAGGAAAATATTTTATTGGATAAGCGTAGTTGACATTTTCTAAGGTAGTCGACAAGGTATCCGTTTTTTGGGCAAGTGCAGCCAGCGTGGAGACACAAAAGATAAGGAGGGATAATGATATTCTTTTTAACATGAGGGGTTTTTGGATCAAACAATAAATGGTAGCGAAAGTTCTAAACTTACACATAATTTATTCTTTGAAGGAAATTTAAACGTAACACCCTTAAGACAGGGTTAAAGCAGATAGCTATAAGTGTCCGGGTGATATGCTTTTTTAATAGGATTCAAACAGGATTCAAACAGGTTGAAAACTATATCAATGACCCTGTTTGCACCCTGTTTAGACCCTGTTTACACCCTGTTTACATATGGGATACCTTGCACACTGCCCGAACGTTTTATAGGAGCGGTACTCAGTCTAACCCAAGCCCATATTGAATTATAAAAATGGAACAGAAATACCAAAGGTAACATTCCGGCCGGGGTTATAAATTCCCACAGGTTTGTATCTGCTTAAATGATTGTAATATTCCTTGTTTAAAAGGTTTTGGCCGGTTATCCAAATGTTAAACCTTCCCTTTTTTGTTGTTATACTTGTTCCGACACCTGCATCCAGTAAGGTGTATCCATCGGTTTGGGTTTCAAAACTATCAAACCGGGCCTGCTTGAATGTATTGGTTATACCAACTTTAACATAAGTATCAGCAAGCCCTTTTATGCTGGGCTCAAATCTGATGTCATTGCTAACTGTTGCAGCCGGAATAAATGGAAGTGGCGCATCCGTGGCTCTGTTCAGGCCTTTTGTATAAGAAAAAGAGTTTTCGAAATGCAGCGACTTTACCAGGTGAACGTCGACAGAGGCCTCTCCACCGAACAAGTCCGCATTCGTTTGCACATAACGGTAAACCGGCAAAATTTCTATGCTTCCGTCCTCATTTTCTAAAGGAATGGTCTCATTATGGAAATTTCCAGGATAGATATAATTGAAGATTCTGTTCGCATACGCATTCAGTCCGAAGGTCACCTTGTCGGCCGTATACGTTAACCCGAGATCAAATTGTACACTCGTTTCCTGTTTTAGGTTACTGTTTCCCATTTCATACCTGAATGTACCCTCATGCCTCCCATTTGCACCCAGCTCAGCAATATTGGGCGCCCTGAAACCTGAGCCCGCATTACCCTTAAACACCAGGTTCTTTGCCAGTTCGAAAGCAAATCCCAATGATCCGGATACATTTGAAAAGTCGTTTTTAAACCCTGTAAAAACTTGTTCCCCATTAAAATTCAGATCTTTTCCGTTAATTATTTTGAAATCATAACGCAACCCGCCATTAATGGCCCCTTTGCTGAAACTTCGTTTTAGATACATAAACGCACCAATGTTATTGCTGTGATAATCCGGGATCAAAAATTCTTCTCCATGGTTTTCATTCTCCTGATACATCCCCTGGATACCAATAGCTGGCTGCCAGCTGCCCAGGTTAGGGAAATTATACTTAACATCATAAGTATAGGATTCGAGATTGAGGTTTAAACCTGGATCCTGTAAAGTCTCTTCAAATTCTTTCCTGATATTGTGCTGAAAAGCAAAAACGGTTTTCAGCTGTCCGCTGCCCAGGATAATATTACTGTTTAATGCGGCCCGGTAATGGATAATGTCCTGAAGCGGCAGCCCTAATCTTCTTTCCTTTGCCTGCGACTGGCTGATGACATCTCCATCCTCATTTAAATAGTTGCCTCCCTTGTCAGGGCCTTCTTCAACCAGGCCAATATTGGTATGAAAGCGGGAAAAGGTAAGATGAGAATAACCCCAGCTTTTGTTTAAACCGAGCATTCCATTAAAATTCAATTCGTCGAATCCTGAGTTAGGAACAGTGGCGTCCTTATAACCAAAGCCGTAAGCATTTTTATAAGATGCACGGCCACGGTATACAAAACCATCCTCATTGCCCTGGAGCATTAGGGATGAGGCCGTAAGGCCATTATTGGTGCTATAAGATGAAGTAAAGGAACCATTTTGTACACCTGGCGCTGGAACAAGGTCGTCGATCACATTAATGACCCCGCCGAGTGCATCAGAGCCGTACAGTAAGCTGGCTGGTCCCTTTAAAATCTCTACCCTGGCGGCAGAAAACTGATCAACCTCAATTCCATGCTCATCACCCCATTGCTGAGCTTCTTCCCTTGCACCGTCGACCATGGTTAACACCCTGTTATAGCCAAGTCCTCTGATAATCGGTTTTGAGATGGCTCCACCTGTGCTTACTTGAGAAACGCCTGGAATCTTTGCGATCGCATCAATCAGGTTTGTGCCGGCAGACTGGGCCAGCGCTGCTTTGCCGACGGTAACCACCGACAAACTGTTGGTTTTATTATTTGAACTAAAGGGGGAACCGGTAATGACCACCTCAGCGCTTTCAATAATTGAAGGCGATAAGGAAATGATCAAATTGTTCTGTCGGGACAAATCAACACTCTCGGCATGTGTTTTATACCCGATGAAGCGCACTTCAAGTAAAAACCTTCCTTTGGCAGGGACGCTCTTTAAAATAAACTCGCCTTCACTATTGGTGGTCGTAACCACCTTCAAGTCGGTGATATAAATGGTGGCACCAGCTAGTGGAGCGTGATTGGAGGCGTCTATAACCTTGCCTTTAAACTGGGCGACTTCTGTTGCAAAACTTAGAACAGGGGAAAATATGCACAATGCTATATACAGTAAAAGATATACTCTTTTCATTAAAATATCGGTTTGAAAAACGATGACCGCAACATGTACTGCTGGGCGATCCAATTAAAATTGATAGAAAATTACGCAGACCGGTAAGGCCGCAGAAGCAGTTTAGGCTAGAGGAGGCCCCCTCAGGGCCAGATTAATCAACTCAGTATAGGATCCGCTTTGCTTGCTATAAAACTTGGCCAAAGGCCTGCAAAAGAGGTAAACCTGGAAATGATGCTGAAACACAGTGTAATTCTTCTCAAAATGCGCCTGACAGATTAAGCAATGCTCTACCTGAGTGCCTACATGCAATTTATGCGTGCATTGTTTTTCATGCAGCATACATCTGATGGGTTCATCATGATGATGATGGAATGCACTAAAAGGAGTAAGTGCCAGGGCAAATACCCAAAGCAACAAAAACGACAACAGCCGATGAATATGTAAATGATTTCTCCTCAATTCAGGCTAAAATTAATGAAATCTTTATCATTTCAAGGACTAATACAACAAGATTGCGTTTATGTGACCGCAATTTTGATGATCTCCTGCCTATTAAAAAGATATTGTTTAAAAAAAACAAAAAATAAATAAACAAAGAAA
>CBFGNP010000129.1:0-8551 GCA_965650095.1 uncultured Pedobacter sp.
GGAATTATCCTGTGGCTTTGGCAGCGGCGAACAGTGTGGATCTGACCAAAAGGTCGACCTTCAACTTTGATGCACAGACCTTAAATCCGATATTCGAAATTGCGACTTCGACGAACAACGTGTTTCAACCAACCAATGCGAACCTCGGATTAACGGGTGCATACACCCCTGATCCGGCCGACAAGCGACTTGCTTTTTATACCGTGCCGGCGCCCACTGCGCCAACCGCCCGTTTAGGTGGCTTCGGCAGAACAAGTACAACCGCCATACCGGTATATCTGCCAGGGGAGATGACCTTAATTAAAGCAGAGGTCTATGCCCGCCAAGCTGCTCCTGATCCAGTTAACGCATTAATTGAACTGAACAAGGTGGTCACCAAAACGCCGGCAAGTGATCCTTTTGGAGTTGGAGCAGATTTGCCGCCGATAGTTGGGGCCTTAACCCCGGCACAGTTGTTACCATTGATCTATAAACACCGCAGCATTGAGCTTTATTTGTCTGGTTTAAAGCTGGAAGATATGAGACGGTTTGGATTGCCGCTTACAGATCGGAAAAGGAATTTCTTCCCTTATCCTTTTACAGAAAGAGATAACAATAGCAATACGCCTGCCGATCCGGCGTTTTAGCCTGTTCGTTAAACCGCCTCATGTTTTTACAAATGGGGCGGTTTTTTATTTTTACCAGGCAATCTACCTCCCTTTTCTAATATATCGTGTCCCTTTTTTAAGCAGCTTGCGTTTTTCTAAGCTGCTTAACTTGTTGTTTATGGTTGGATAGGATCAGCGTTCTGCTAGGGTTCGGGATAGGCTTGTAATTTGCTTGTTTATAAGTATATGCTAACCAGGTGTAAACTATATCAATGACCCTGTTATCACCCTGTTTGCACCCTGTTTAGACCCTGTTTACATATGGTTAATCCCGATCTCTATACAGGCTGAAAGTAGAGCCTATCCACCGCCTGTTAAAAGCCATTTATCTTAAAGGATCTGTAAGCTTTTTATACGGTAAGCATCTAGTTCAGCAGCCTGAGGGTCAAGTTCAGTAATTAGGTAATCTATGTTTTGCAGCGAAGCCACTTTTAACCTTAATGAAGTATCGAGTTTTTCGGATATGCATAGAATGGCGGCCTTCTTCGAGGAGTTTAACATGGTTTTTTTTAGTTGATTAATCTCCCAATCGGTATCGGTTAGCCCATCCTGGGGATGAATGGCGCTGGTTCCAAGCAGGCATAGGTCAGCATTGATCTCTGACAGCTGGTTGACCACATGGCCACCATAAGTTACCTGAGAATTTTTAGAGAACAGACCTCCGATCAGGATCACTTCAATTTTAGGGTATTTTGCAAGTTCAATGGCGACAAAAGGGCTGATGGTAAAGAAGGTGGCGTTTAGATTCTCGGGCAATTGTTTTACCAATTCTATCATGGATGTTCCTCCGCCTGTGACGATCACCATGCCGTCCTTTATTAAAGGGATGGTTTTTTTGCCGATGCAAAGCTTAGCGTCCTTGGCATACACTTCACTGTCATCAAAAGAAGATTGGTAGGACTTTGAAAGTGCACCGCCGTGTACTTTTGATAACTGGCCTTTTTCTGCCAGCTCCTGAAGATCCCGACGAATGGTGTCTTCCGAAACATTTAGCAGTTCAACAAGATCAGAGGTCAGCACCCGGTTGTGCAAGTTGATTTGGCGCATCACAAAGTCGTGCCTTTCTTTCTTAAGCATATAGAAATTTTTCAGCTAATGTAAATAAAAAACTGAGAAAACGAACTGCGGGCTTGTGCGTGTTTTTGCGCATTTAAATTTTGTTGTGTGTTCAAAAATAGTTGATTATTAGTTGCATTATGTAAAAAACATTTATCATATTTATAAAGGATTTATTTTAATGCGTGAAAATGCGTGTTTCAAATGTTGAATCCTGAAAAACTTAAACTAAACTAATTAATCAAAACAGCTTTTATGAAAAGAAAACTACTACTACTTTTTATGGGCATTTTTCTACTGCTGACACAGACGTTTGCACAGCAGATCACCGTGACAGGGAAGGTTACTTCCTCTAGTGACGGTTTGCCTATACCGGGAGCTTCGGTAAAAATTAAAGGAACCCAGATTGGTGGTCAGACCAGTGCTGCGGGAGCCTATTCTATTAGCGCAAAAAAGGGAGATGTGCTGATTTTCTCCTATATCGGATCTTTAACACAGGAAAGAACGGTAACCGGGACAACGCTTAATGTGGTACTTCAGGAAGATGACAAGGCTTTAAGTGAGATTGTTGTTGTTGGCTATGGTACACAGAAAAAAGCTAATCTGACAGGCGCAGTTACTTCAATTGATGTGAAGAAGACTTTGGACGCGAGACCGGTGGCAGATGTTGGAAGGGCTTTACAAGGTGCTGCTGCAGGCCTAAGTGTAATTGTTCCGAGTGGTGAGGTTGGTTCAGACCCCATCATTAAAATCAGGGGACAAATCGGCTCATTCAAGGGTGGATCTTCTCCTTTAATCTTGTTGGATAATGTCGAAATACCAAGTATTCAGCTGGTGAATCCAAGCGATATTGCTTCGATCACCGTGTTAAAGGATGCAGCTGCTTCTTCTATATATGGAGCGAAGGCTGCGTTTGGTGTAGTGTTGATCACCACTAAACAAGGATCGGGCTCTGACAAGCCTTCCATCAGCTATACCAATAATTTTTCCTTTCAAAATCCATGGAAAGAATTGAAGATGGGCGATGTAAATGCACTGAAGTATACCGTTGATGCGGCTGAACGTGTGGGGCTTACCACTCCACAAGGTGCATTTTATTACGTTGATCGTGCCAGTTATGAAAAAGCGGTAGCCTGGAAAGAAAAATATGGCAGTACGATCGGTCCCAATGATCCGACCGTGTTTGGAAGAGACTGGTATGTTCAGGGGGCTGGCCTAAAAATGGGTGTCAGAACTTATGATCCTTATGATATGATGGTGAAAGAATGGGCGCCTACCCAGCAGCACAATTTGTCAGTAGGTGGTTCGGCGGGTAAAACAACTTACAATATTGGCCTCGCTGCCTTGGATCAGAGTGGTATGATGAAGCCGGCTAAATCTGACCAGTTTACACGCTATAACGCCTCCTTAAGATTAACAAGTGAGATCAATAAGTTCATTACTGTCCGCGGTGGAGCAATTTATTCCAGAAGAAACAAAGATTATGCTTATGCGACAAGTTCAGTAACGGCAGATCCGTGGCTGTACCTTTATCGCTGGAGTTCACTTTATCCTTTAGGGAACGATGAAAATGGCGATCCTATCCGCAGCCCGGCAAGCGAAGTCGGAGCAGCGAATACGGCAAATATTCTTCAAAATTACATGAACATAAATCTGGGATCTACTGTCAATATTCTTAAAAACTGGAAGGTAGATTTTGATTATACTTTTTCTAATCAGGAGCAGAACTGGAAACGTCCGGGTACCCGGTTTACGGCCAGGAACTCCTGGGTAGCACCTAAGGCCAGATTGGATGCCAACGGCAATCCAGTGTATGTAAATGCTGAAGGGCAGCCGGTTTCGGGTCCTGGTGCTGGCGCTATTGCTGCTTATGATCTTTCTTTAGATACATATACATCACAGGGTTCAAATCCCGATCACATATACCGGTCGGCCGAGAACTATAACAACCATACCATTAATGCTTTTACGACCTATAATTTGAACTTGAAACAAGATCATGATTTCAAATTTATACTGGGATTGAACCGCGTTGCCGCGAATACAGAGTCGCAATATACCCAGATCACCAGTTTATCAGACATTACGAATCCTCAGTTTAACTTCGGAGTAGGAACGCAAACGGGTGGGGGTGCGGTGTTAAAAGAAGCGCAACTGGGTTATTTTGGGCGGATAAACTACGGATACAAAAACAAATACCTGTTTGAAGGAAACGTACGCTACGATGGTTCATCAAAATTTCCGACAGACTTATGGTGGAGATGGTTTAAATCCTTCTCGGCCGGATGGGTTGCCAGCGAAGAGAGTTTTATGGACTGGACTAAACCCACCTTATCGATGCTGAAGCTCAGAGGGTCATGGGGCTCTATCGGAGATCAGACTGTACCTAGCGGCTTATACATTTCCACTTTGCCAGGTGGTCAGTCTTCCTGGATCGGTGGTTCAGGTACAAGGGTAAATTATTTTGGTACGCCAACTGCTGTCTCCTCTGTTATTGAGTGGCAGGACATTGTAACCGCAAACTTTGGTGTGGATGCCGGCTTCTTTAATAATAGCTTAAATTTAACCTTCGATGTGTATCAGCGGAACACCGATAATATGATTGTGCCGGCTGAAGGAATCCCTTTAACATTTGGTGCAGGCGCCCCTGAAAGTAACTATGGTTCATTGAGAACAAGAGGTTGGGAGTTAGCCGTCGATTTCAACCATAAGTTTGAAAATGGTTTGGGTGTTAACCTGAGGGCAAACATTTCTGATGCGAAATCTACCATTACTGAATATGGTACACTTACGGGTGTGAACAGCAATTATGTCGGCAAAACTTACGGGGAAATCTGGGGTTATCGTACAGACAGGTTGTATCAACTGGACGATTTTGAACTTGACGGGAACGGAAAACCACAGTTGATCAATTTAACACCTGCCGAAAGTGCGAAATATGGCAAGCCAAATGGTACAGGTCCGGCGGCTTATAAATTGAAGGCAGGGCCAAATGGAGAGAAGCCTGTTTATCAGACTTTCCTGCAAAATTCGGCGAATTTCCGGTTTGGACCTGGTGATGTCAAATTTAAAGATGTAAACGGAGATGGTGAGTTAAATAACGGAAGTGCTATTCTAGACGACCACGGTGACCTGGAGGTGATCGGTAATTCTACACCAAGATATGAATATGGATTCAGGTTTGGAGCTGATTTTAAAGGCTTCGATATCAGTGCATTTTTCCAGGGAGTTGGCAAACGTGAAATGTGGGGTAACGGATTTCTGGCCATTCCGGGGTATAATTCCTCTGATGGCGCGATGCCTGCTGCTATTGTGGATAACTATTGGACGCCGCAAAATACGACTGCATTTTATCCGGCAGCTTATAATAATGCGGCCAGCAATTTAAATAACAATATGCAGATCCAGGACCGCTATTTGTTGAACATGGCCTATTTGAGGCTTAAAAACCTGACTGTTGGCTATACCCTCCCGCAATCTCTTGTTAGAAAAGTAAGTATAGGCTCCTTGAGGGTGTATGCTGCGCTGGAAAATATCATTACCTGGGATCATTTAGGTGATCTGCCGATCGATCCGGAAGTCATCAATGGGGTCTCGATGTGGGATACCGTGAACGATAATTATAATTCTAGCCGTACCGGCACCGGAATCCCTACTTTCAAAAGTGTTTCGTTTGGTGTTCAAGTAAACTTTTAAAAAATAAAAAGATGAGATATTCTAAATATATATACAGCCTGGCTGCAGTATCCATTTTATTTGCTTCATGTAATAAGGATCTGCTGGACAGACCGCCAGTTGACAAAGTTGTTAATGAAGAATTTTGGCGGAGTGAAGACGATCTGCGCCTGTATGGGAACGGATTTTATAGCAACTACTTTAATGGATATAGTTCTGGATTTGGTATAGATTATACGCCTGCAAGGGGATATAACTTTTCGGATGACGGAACTTCTAAAAATGTTCAAACTAATTTTGAAAGCAGTGTACCAAGCTCCCGCGGTTCAACATCTGAGATTGCCGCCTGGATGGGCACTTATGCAGGACCAACCTGGGATTTTGCCTGGGTACGTAAATCCAATATCTTTTTAGATCGTATAGAAAATGTGGCTAAGCCGAAACTTACCGAAGAAACCTATAAACATTGGACTGCAGTAGCGAGGTTTTTTAGAGGTTTTGAGTATAGTCGCCTGGTTAGCGTGTTTGGTGACGTTCCTTATTTCGACAAAGACGTGCTGGACAATGATCTGCCGACCCTCTATAAGGACCGTGACGACAGAGGTGTCGTAATGGATAAAGTGTACGATGACTTTAAGTATGTAATGGCAAATATGCGGGTAAATGATGGGGCGCAGTTCCTCAATAGGTATATAGCTGCGGCTTATATTTCCAGGTATATGCTGTTTGAAGGGACATTTCAGCACTATCATGGACTGGATGCTGCGCGGTCAAAAAAATATCTGGAGTTTGCCGTCGAGGCAGCGGATTTTGTCATGAGCAGTAACAAATGGAACTTTACGCGTGATTTCAAATCTTTGTTTTCATCGGAGAGTCTTTCAGGACACTCTGAAGTGCTTCTTTACAGGGCCTATGATGCAGCCTTAAATTTAACACATAGCATCGGCTCCTATAACAATGGAACAGAAACGCTGGTTTTTGACCCTAACCTGGCCTTAATAAAATCCTTTATTGTTAATGATGGTAAAGTATGGCAGAGTTCTGATCTGGCAGGGGCAAAAACATTTACAATTGCAGATCTGGTAAAGACCAGGGATCCCCGTTTTGAAGCTTCCTTTATAGATACCGCGCTGGCTTCGTCGGCAACGTTGCTGTATACCTATAAGTTTGCATCAAGGGATGCCATCACCTATATCGGAAAGACCTATCCCGCGGCATGGGGTAGTAACACAAATACCAGTGATGCCCCTGTGATGCGGTTGGGAGAAGTGGTCTTGAACTGGATAGAAGCAAAAGCAGTCTTGGCGGCGTATCACGGTGGTATAGCTGTTAGCGACGCCGATCTGACCAGATCAATTAATGCGATCCGTAGTCGGCCGCTGGATGCCGAGGCGGTTTCGAAGGGTGTGCAGAAAACTGCTCCGCTTACTTTGGGGACGATGCCAAATGACCCGGCGCGTGACGCCGATGTGCCTGCGCTGATTTGGGAAATTCGTCGTGAAAGAAGAATGGAGCTGGCCTTTGAGCACTCGAGGTTACTGGACCTGAAACGCTGGAAGAAACTAAATTACATGAATTTCAATGCCGATCCCGATCATTTTTTAGGGCCATGGGTAGATGTAAAGAAAGAAATTCCAAGCTATTTAACGCCTGCCAATGTCAATAAGGTAAGGGTTAAGAAAGCAGACGGCACCGTGGTTGCCTATAATGGAAGTAACGCTGATGCAATGGTTGGATACTGGATGGTTGAAAATGCGGCAAACAGGAACGCATTTACGGACCGTTCGTATCTGTCTCCGGTAGGCCAATCTCAGATTGTTCAATACCAGGAAAAAGGTTATAAATTAACGCAGACCAAGCTTTGGTAAGCCATTTATAGTTTATTTGATTTTGAAAGGGTGCTCATTTCGGGCACCCTTTTTTGTTGTGGTTGATCTTAAAGTACCGTGGCGCCTTAAAGAAATGTTAAATGTTGAAATTGGTGTGAACAATTTATACACCCAATTGTTCTACTTCTGTTACCCAGCTCTTTAAAAGTCAGGTTAATGTTTTTGTGTTGTTCCCCGATATCACGCTGTTCGCCAGAAAGATTTGTGTTGTTAAGAACAGGTTTTTGCTCATCACCTTATACCAGCTTAACCAGTAACCAAAACTACCACGTACTTAAATCAATCTATATGAAAAGAAAACTACTCATGTTATTTCTGGGTACTATTCTGCTGTCGATGCAGGTTGTTGCACAACAAATAACAGTCACCGGTAAGGTGACATCGGCAAGTGACAACGCGCCGCTACCTGGAGTGTCCGTGAAAATTAAAGGGAAAACCGGCGGGACAACTACAGATCCCCGTGGGAATTATGCCATTGCTGTCCAAAGCAATGATGTGTTGGTTTTCAGCTTTATCGGTACCCTATCACAAGAAGTTGCGGTAAATGGTGCCAAGGTCCTTAACGTTAAGTTGGCAGAGGATAGCCGTGTTTTAAATGAAGTGGCGGTAACGGCATTTGGTGTAAGACAGGAAGTAAGGGGCCTTGGGTTTTCTACACAGAATGTGAGGGCCCAGGAGATCGTTGAATCGCAGCAGCCCAATGTTGTAAATGCATTGCAGGGAAAGGTGGCCGGCGTTCAGATTACAAATTCCAGTGGTGCTGCGGGAGCTTCTGCCAATATTATGATCAGGGGAGGAAGCTCACTGAGCGGAAGTAATCAGCCATTATTTATTCTGGACGGTATACCGATAGACAACAGTACACCTGTTTCTCAGGGCGGATTGGCGGCTCCGGTAGCGCCTGCCTCTAACCGGGCCGTAGATATTAATCCTGAAGATATAGAAACGATTACTGTACTGAAGGGACCCGCTGCCGCCGCGCTCTATGGGATCCGGGCCGCTTCGGGAGCCATCGTCATCACCACTAAAAAAGGTGCAGGAGGAGCCGCAAGAATAACTTATCAGAATAATTTTTCTTTTGATCATATCAATAAGCTGCCCGACCTGCAGTCTCAGTATAAACAGGGTGAACAGGGAGCCTACAACGTGACCGCTTTAGGCTCCTGGGGTCCAGCCTTTTCTTCTGGCGAACAGGTTTATGATAATCTGGGAAATATTTTTCAAAACGCCTTTGCCCAAACCCATGATGTTTCTGTGAGTGGCAGTTCAGAGCAATCACATTAT
>CBFGNP010000130.1:0-8550 GCA_965650095.1 uncultured Pedobacter sp.
GTCGGCTGAGAGGATCAGCACAGATTTATTTCCTTGACCGGCCAGTGTTACACCATTGGGTAACACCAACGTTTTTTTTAGCACATGGATACCTTTAGCAAGCACAACCCACCTCCCAGTGCCAGCAGCTGCGTTAAGGGCCGGTTGTATAGGATCACCGGGCAATAAAACGATCATGTCAGGGGGGTGAGTAACTGCAGGTATATCAAGCGCGCCGACTAAGCTCACAACAGCCGGAATTTTGCTAATCTGTTCCAGGGAATTCCTGGTCCCTTTACTACTTCGATGGTGGCGAAGTCCGGTCAACACACCGGCAGAAGACGAATTCCGAGTATGTTTCTCTATCAGTTTAAACGTATATGGCAGATTCAAGCCCTTTTCATGAGTATAATGATCAAACACCGATTCATAAATATCATCGTACTTTTCACGGGCCCGCTTTGACAAGACACCATAAACGGGTATGCTTTCATCTCCCATCATAAACCTGGATGTATACTCAAACCCAAGGGCAAGCCGATTGCCAGCTGCGCCATAAAAATCCAGTCCTTGGGTCCAGGCAACCTGCGCTGCTTTCCCGAATTCACCAATTCCAAGCTGCACATGGCCCCAATCACGGGTAGTCTCCTGAATCTGTCCGTTCGGATATATGTACTTCGTAATACCTGAATTGCCAGGTCCAAGATAATAACGATCTACTGCGCTGTTGAAAATCTCAGTATTATCAGTAAAGATCCCAATACAAAGCAATGTATTGATCATGGCCGCATCCCAGTTGCCATTTGCCTCGGTAAAAAAATCCTTTATGGTTGGATAAAAGACTGTCAGCACCATTCGTGTGAAGGCTTCTTTATCCTTATCTTTCCACCCAGAGTCAGAATATTTTAGCAGCTCAGCAGCATTCAAAAAATAAGGCCCGCTTAAACCGACATTCAACTTCGCATTATTGTCGTCAAAATCCCAAAGCACACCTGACCAGGCATTTATTACCTGTATCGCTTTCTCCGCATAAACGTGATCTCCGGTAATTTGCCACAGCAACGCATAATTATATGCCATTACTGCACTTTTTGAAAATTCTCTCCCACCGACACTGTTGGCACCATACGGTCCTACAGAGATATGTGCAAAAGGCTCAGGTTTAAAATCCAGTGGAGTATGTGTTTTTAAAATGTCGAAAGCATTTTTCCATGGTTGTTTGCCGGAACTAATGTTTTCCCGCATATAATCGAGATCTACTTTGTTCTGGAGCATCCCGGGATGGACAAACTTTCGTTGCGCACGACGCGGCTGGGCGTGAATATCAGCGCACCAAAACAACACAAACCAACTTAGGCCAAGCCACCATTTAGAAACAAATCTTCTCATTATTTTCCCTCCAGATTACCGGTTTGTCCCAATCCCCATGTTTTATTAGGAATAGGCCCCATTTCTAATTCCAGTTTGCCACCAGATACAAGCTGCTCATGTGTAAACCAAGGCGTGTTCAATTCCTTTCCGTTAAATCTGGCACTTTGAATATATTTATTTATTACAGAGCTATTGTTCGCTACAACTTGAAAAGTTTTTCCGTTTGAAAGATCGATTTTAACATCTTCAAATATCGGACTCCCTATGGTATATACAGGAACACCAGGAGTCAGAGGATAAAATCCCATTGAAGAGAAAACCACAAAAGCGGTCATACCTCCTCCATCTTCATCTCCGGGAATACCGAATACATTATCTTTAAACCATAAATCCAGCAAAAAACGTATACGTTTTTGAGTTTTCCATGGTGAACTTGTATAGTTATATAGATATGGGATATGGAAACTTGGTTCATTACCCATTGAAAATTCCCCAACCAATCCGGTAGCATCGGGAAAAGTTCCCTGGAAAGCATATTTACTCCTTCCAAGTGGTTCCCTGAAAAGCTGATCAAGTTTTTGTTCAAAGCCAATTTTACCACCAAATAAACCAATAAGGCCAGCTACGTCCTGCTGTACCTGCCAAAGGTAAGTCCAACCGTTATTTTCATCATAATATGCTCTACCGCCCATTCCTCCGTCAAATTTTGGATCAATATTTACCCACTTTCCTTTACTGTCTTTAGGCATGAACATCTGCGACTTACTATCCCACAGGTTTTTATAATTTTTGCCACGTAAATTAAATTTCTTGTAATCCCCATCCTTTCCAAGATCCTTTGCCAGTTGTCCTAAAGCCCAGTCGTCATAGCTATGACCAAGGGTAACAGCCACAGCCTGGCGCTTTTCAAATTTATCTACAGTAGGCACATACTCTTTTTCACCAATCTGCAGGGCCGGGAAATATCCTTTATTATGGTATATATCGTCTAGCTCAGTTTTTGGCCCGTTTCTCCAGGGTATCATCGTAGCTAGGTTTGCATTCTTAGCCATACCTTCATAAGCTTTTTCCAGATCAAAATTTTTCAATCCCTTGCGGTGGGCGTCTAAAAAGCTAATAGTAGAATGAAAGCCGTTCATGCAGGCATGATCGCCAAAAAGGACAGGAAATGTAGGCATCCAGCTACTTTGTTGATACATTGTGACATAAGAATTTAACATATCCTCTTCCTGTTCCGGGTTCAGGATCACGCGAAGTGGGTGATGTGCCAGATAAGTATCCCATGCCCAGTCATCTACATAAAAAGGACGGGTCGTTTGATGTACCTTATTGTCAAAACCACTGTAATACTGACCATCTTCAGTAATATCTACCATACGTTCATAGCAACGATAAAGAGCCGTATAGAACGACCTCTTTTGCGCTTCGGTACCTCCTGCCGTATGAATCTGATTGATCACTTTAGCCCAGGCACTTTCACCTATTTTCATTTGCTGCTCAAAGCTGACCTCCTTTAACTCTTTGTCAAAATTCTTCTTTGCCTGTGCAGCGCTTACATAAGAAATAGCATACTTAAATTCAACCTGCTGAATATGCTGGGGGAACTGTACCCAGGCTTTTATTTTATTTCCGCTAATCGTGCGTTCATCAGACAGCTTGTTGTTTTTGACTACACCAACCTTTGCCCCTTCAGTGAAGACACCATACATATAAACTTTAATGTTTCCATGGTAAACTTCTATACCTGTTATCTCATTTCCAGATATAAATTTGTAGGAATTCGATCCTTCGTTAAAAACATTGAATAAAAGCGATTTAGAACTATTGGCGTGAAAATTAAACCTATATATCCCAGTTTTCTTTCCTGGTGTATAAGTTACAGTCACTTCCTCGTCAATCAGGTAAGTCGAGTAATACCATGGACGGTTAATTTCCAGATCATGATCATAAGTCATCTTTTTCTCCCAGCTTTCTGGCGTTACCGTCTGAGTACTTGGCCTAACTGAAAATACCTGACCTAGTCTATGTGAAACAATATTTAACGGGAAGCTGGAAATCTGGTCATCTATGTAGTCTGTTCTCTGTGGAAAGACCCTGATCATTTGATTGGGTAGCTGAACGGTTGGTCGGGTGGGTTGAAGAAGATGTCCGACATTGCCGATCAAGGGATCTATATACTTTAAATTACCAGTTCCTTCATAGGACTTCTGCTGTGCAGATATCGTATTGGACCCAAGCGTAAGCAGTACAAAATATACCGCGCAAACAGCATGTTGTAGTTTATATCTAAACATTTAGCGATGGATTAATTATTTTTTATTTTCTTTAATAAAAGGGTGTGGCTTGTCCATGGATGAATCCATTGGTTAGTTATGTTATACAATCCAAACTTATTCCAAAGGCTTAAAAAAAGCTTAAAAAAGAATTAATGCCTTAAAATAATTTATCCATTTTTGAATATTTCCACTAAAATCAAATTAATTACCTCTATGCGAGGGGTATCTATCGAGAAATAGCTTCAATAAGATTTTCAATATGATAGACAGTGTCCGTCGTAGTCGCAATGAATAGGGCTATTGATCTACCAGGAATATTTCAAACATTTTCAGCATAAATCATAAAATCATAGTGATCGACGTCAAAAACAATCAAACAGACTTGTCTGTTTGATTGTTTTTAGTAACTTTGAGTATGCGCAAGGATAGAAAGAATGCAGTCAGGCAAGCAATTGTCGATACGGCCTCCCGTTTATTCTATAAACAGGGATATGGCAATACAGGAATCAATCAAATCATCGAAGAGTCCGGGGTTGTTAAATCTTCTCTTTATACGACTTTCCGATCTAAGGAGGATATCCTGATGGCCTACCTGGAAACTTCCGGTGCAGCAACTGATGAAGCCCTAAAAAAAGCTACGGAAAAATTTTCCGATCCAAAGGAAAAGGTGTTGGCTATATTCAGCTATCTTGAAGGGCTGGTGCAGGAGCCAGAATACTATGGCTGCAACTTTCTGAATATCATATCTGAGATACCGAAAGATAATAACCCCGCGCATGTGCAGATCAAAAAACAAAAGAATGGTGTGAGGCGTCTGTTCGGCCAGTTGTTGGAGCCTATTGGGAAAGAAAGTCTGGCAGATGAAATGTACACATTATTTGAAGGGGCTCTCATTGCCAACAAGGTCCACAATGACGTATGGCCGGTAGTTAGCGCGCGTAAGATTGCCGAAAAGCTATTGAGGTAAAAATTATTTTCCTGATATTCAACATGATACACACTTAAATACAGAGTAAGCAAAACAAATTAAAAAATAAATAAAACAGACTTGTCTGTTTTAGTAATAATATATATCTTTGGTTCATGAGAAAGAAACCAGTAAGGGAGTCGATCATCAGAACAGCAGCGAGGCTCTTCTATCAAAACGGGTATAGCAATACAGGCATCAACCAAATCATCAAGGAAGCTGGTATTGCAAAGTCTTCCTTATACCAGCATTTCCGGTCAAAAGAAGATTTGTTTATGGCGTATTTGGAGGAGACAGGCGTGATGACACTAGGACTACTGAAACAGGCGGCCGAAAAAAGGACTACCCCAAAAGAAAAAGTGCTGGAGATCTTTGATTACTTAAATACGCTGGTGGGAAGAGACGATTTTTTCGGTTGTCATTTTCTGAATATTGTGTATGAGATGCCGCAGGAAGCCAGCCGAATCAAAGTACAGGTAAGGAAGCAAAAAGACGGCGTTCGGGAGCTTTTTAAGCAAATTCTGGCTGACAATAACGCGGAGACGCTGGCTGATGAGATCTATACACTTTTTGAAGGTGCCCTGATCAGCAATAAGGTGCATGATCAAACCTGGCCGATCATCTCGGCAAGAAATATTGTCGAAAAGCTGTTATAATTTTTTACACAAACAAAAACGGATCGATCTGTTTTATAATAAGAAACCGTCAATTAATAAAAATAAAAACTCTTAAAACAAACAATCATGAAAACACACGCGATAAAATATCTAAAAACCAAAGTTGACGATCTGAATATTTTTTACCGTGAATCGGGACCTAAAGATGCACCGGTGGTGCTGCTGTTACACGGATACCCAACTTCGTCCCACATGTACAGGAACCTGATCCCTTTATTGAACGAAAAATACCATGTCATTGCCCCTGACCTAATTGGCTTCGGCTATTCAGATACACCTCATTACAAGACATTTAACTATACTTTTGATAACCTCACCAAGTATATACAGGGATTTATTGACCAGTTGGGGTTGAAGCGGTTTGCAGTTCAGGTTTTCGATTACGGGGCGCCGGTCGGCTTCAGGCTGGCAGTAGCCAATCCCGAAAAGATCACCGGAATTATTTCCCAAAACGGGAATGCTTATGAAGCAGGCTTAAGCGAGGGCTGGAATCCTATTCAAAAATACTGGGCAGAGCCGAGCGAAGAAAATCGTAACAATTTAAAAGTATTGTCAACGGCTGAAACCACCCAGTGGCAGTATTTCACCGGGGTGAGTGATAAAAACCTGATCGCACCGGAGTCATACACGCTGGATCAGTTTTTTCTGGACCGTGATGAGAATGAAGAGATTCAGTTGGACCTGTTCAAGGACTATGCCAGCAATGTAGCCCTTTATCCGACGTTTCAGAAATATTTCAGGGAGAGTCAGGTGCCCTTTTTAGCTGTATGGGGAGATAAAGATCCTTTCTTTTTGCCAGAGGGTGCAGAAGCTTTTAAGCAAGACCTGCCGAAAGCGATTGTCAAATTCTTTGACACAGGTCATTTTGCGCTGGAAACCCATGTCAATGAAATTAGCCAGGACATCCTGCAGTTTTTGGGAACGCTAGATAAGTAATGACATCAAGTGGAAAAAAAGGCGGCCGGTATGTGGCCGCCTATGCAAATGTATAAGAAAGAAACTAAAGGAAAAAATGATCCAGACGATAGGTAAAGCTGAAATGGAAATGCTGAAGATAAATGAAACACATATTATAGCGGCTCCAGTTGCAATTGAGCAAGACCTACACTTCTGGCAGGACATACTGCAAGGGCTAAGCTCCCATCCTAAATACCTACCCTCAAAATATTTTTACGATGCGGCGTGACGCCAACGAACTGACATTATAAAAAATAGCATTACTCGTCATAGAAGAGTAGTGCAGAAATCAACTGACTAAATCCTGAATGAAACAAGAATTTAACCACCACAAGCTAAATGCCCAGTTCCGGCTGATTTATGATGAGGCGAACTTTGACCAGATCTTTTACGGAAAGAACCGAAAAGACAAACTGTTGACTATAGCCTGGAATAAAGGGAAGGATCAAAAAGTGAGTATAGATAATGTGAGCTATCATTTCCCGGAAAATAGTATTCTCTGTCTGATGGCTAGTGAAACTTTTCATTTTGACCATCCGGCCAGCATTGTCGCCTGGCAGTTCGACAGGGAGTTTTACTGTATTGTTGACCATGACAAGGAAGTGAGCTGCGCAGGATTTCTATTCTACGGATCGGCTCAAAAGATGTTTGTGAGCCTCGACGAGCACAACCGCAGGCAGACTGAGCTACTGCTCGAGGTATTCCAGGATGAGTTTGAAACGCCGGATAGCATACAGGGGGAAATGATGCAGGTATTGCTCAAGCGGCTTATCATCATCGTGACCAGACTGGCGAAGGAACAATACATTGCTGAGAAGGAATTAACGGCAGACAAGCTGGACCTGGTCAGAAAATACAATATGATGGTGGAAAGCCACTATAAGACCGAGCATCAGGTCAGGTTTTACGCTGATCAACTTTTTAAATCTCCAAAGACCTTAGCCAATGTTTTTGCCTTATACAGCTACAAAAGCCCGATAATGGTCATCCAGGACCGGATTATGATGGAGGCTAAGCGGTTATTGTTCTATACGGAAAAAACATCAAAGGAAATCGCTTTCGAGCTAGGATTTGAAGATGCCAATCATTTCAGCAAGTTTTTTAAGAAGCATGCCGGACAGCCCCCCACTGAATTCAAGCGCGTCATGCCGGCATAACAGGAAGATCAAAATCTATAAAAAAAAACAAAGCCGGGAAATCTAAACCTGCCTTCGGGCAGTGTAGCCATTTCCCGGCTTCGCTTTTAACCCCACCTTTGGATTATCAAATTAATCATAAACAAATAAGCCTAAAAAAAAATGAAAACAAGCACAACTCAAGTACACGCCCAGACAACACAAAATTCTTTCGCGGTACAATCTCCTCTTACCAGGCTGTCGGCATGGGTAGCAGCACGCAACCTCCCGTTTTTTGTCATCAGTTTAGCAATGATTGTCATGCTGCTGTGGGCAGGATCTTACAAAATGACAGACCCCGGAGCAGAAGGCATCGCACCCCTTGTCGACAATAACCCATTGATCAGCTGGCACTTTAAAGTGTTCGGCCCGTATCTTGGTTCTGATCTGATTGGGATTACTGAGGTCATCGCCGCCCTGCTGTTCATCATAGGCTACTTCAGACCAAAAGCCGGAATTCTGGGCGGGCTGATAGCGACACTGATGTTCTTTGTAACCAGTACCATGGTCATCACTACACCCGGAGCAGTAGTCCCAGTGGAAGGCATCGGATACATGAGCTTTTTAGGTCTCTTCCTTTTTAAGGACATCATTTCAATGGGCGCAGCCTTATACCTGATCAGCTACTTTGGCAAAAAGGCAACCCTGCTGGAGAATGCGAAATAAAGTAAACAGAAACTCGTTATCCTTCACCGAGAAGACAGCCATTCTTCAACGGCGAAAATCACCGCAAAGACATAAAAGCTATCGCAGTACTCGCTCTGGTGCAAAATCATCATTAAGGGCCAAACAAAAAAATGAAAAACTTGGTTGTGAGCCAGAGGCATTATCAATTATATTTATGCGCTGACAGGAGTACCAATTGACTGTCCAGCACCTGCAAGATTGTAAAGGAAAATGATGCAAGAACTGGTACCTGAAGGTGCCGGTTCTTGCATCTTAAAGAATCAAGACATGAAAAATTTCCCAATACCAAGAAATGAAGAGGTCTCAAAGCAAAACCAGCATTACTTCGATTTCTACAATCGTCAATTGGGCACTTTGCCTAACCTTTATGCAATGCTGGCCCATTCAGATATCGGATTAGACAGCTATCTTCAGCTGCACCATCACGTGCAAAGTCTGAGTATAAAGGAAAGAGTCATCGT
>CBFGNP010000131.1:0-8533 GCA_965650095.1 uncultured Pedobacter sp.
AATTACAAGGAAACAATCGATTATTTATACAGCAAACTGCCCCTGTTTACACGGGTTGGTGCAGTAGCTTTCAAAAAGGATTTGCACAACACGCTTATCATGTGCGAAAACCTGGATAATCCGCAGGATAAATTTAAAAGTATCCATGTTGGCGGAACAAATGGCAAAGGGTCTACGTCTCACATGCTCGCGGCTATTCTCCAGCAGGCAGGTTATAAAACCGGCCTGTATACTTCTCCCCATCTTAAAGATTTCCGGGAACGTATCAGAATTAATGGAGAAATGGTTCCCGAAGCCTTTGTTACTGATTTTATAAACCAGCAGCGTTCCATTATTGAGGAGATCAATCCTTCCTTTTTTGAAGTGACCGTCGCAATGGCATTTTCATTCTTTGCAGCGCAGAAGGTAGATATAGCCATTATTGAGGTGGGATTAGGCGGCCGGCTCGACTCTACGAACATCATCACACCCGAATTAGCCGTAATTACCAATATTAGTCTTGATCATACCAATATCCTGGGAAATACGCTGACAGAGATCGCTGCTGAAAAAGCGGGTATCATTAAACCGGGCATACCAGTAGTTATTGGCGAGAAGCAGGAGGAAACCAGACAGGTATTTATCCATAAAGCGCGGGAAATGAACAGCAACCTTGTGTTTGCTGATCAGCTGTTACACGTTGCCGATACGGTCAGGGAAAATGAATACCTCCGCACATCAGTCTACAAAGGTGCCGATTTAATTTATAAGGACATTGAACTTGACCTTGGTGGTTTTTATCAGTTAAAGAACGTACTTACCGTATTACAATCGATCGCTATTTTAAAACAAAAAGGATATCAAATAACGGAAAACAACGTTTACAAAGCGCTTAAATGCGTTAAAGCCTTAACAGGGCTTCAGGGCAGATGGCAAAAATTAAGTGAACATCCCCTCGTCATTTGCGACACAGGTCATAATATTGCCGGAATTACAGAGGTAATGCATAATATCAATACAACCAGTTACAGTCGGCTACATATGGTTATCGGGATGGTGAAAGATAAAGATATCAATGGCGTTTTAGCGTTACTTCCAGCAAATGCTACTTATTATTTTTGCCAGCCCCAGCTGGAAAGAGCGCTACCAGCGGCAGAACTTGCGACAGCAGCTCAAAGTCATGCCTTACATGGTGAAGCTTACAGCACTGTTGAAAAGGCAGTCAGGGCAGCAAAAAACAACGCTGCAGCTGATGACCTTATTTTCATTGGAGGCAGTACTTTTGTAGTTGCAGAAGTGCTATAATATCTTTACATAATAATAAATAATACTTCTTATCAACTATCTATATTAGCACAAAATAATATAGCCACATACTTTCATATACTTATAAAAAATAATAAATTAGCTTTCAATAAGTTTCACAATATTAAATACGTGGCTGAGCGCCTAAAGCTTGAAGCTGTAACAAGACCAAAACACACAATGAGAAAAATTTATTTATTGTTTACTGCGCTTTTTCTAATCAGTATCGTGTCAACTGCCCAGAAAAAGTCGCTTAAAACTGCAGTACAAAAAGAAAACACAACTGACGTAAAAAGACCAAAACTGGTTATAGGACTTGTAATCGATCAGATGAGATGGGATTACCTGTACAGATATTATAGCAGATATTCAAATGGAGGTTTTAAAAGATTGATTAACGAAGGTTTTTCAGCGGAAAACACATTCATTCCATATACACCTACCTATACAGCATGCGGTCATAGTAGCATATACACAGGTTCTGTTCCTTCAATTAACGGCATTATTGCGAATAATTGGTATGACCCTCAATTAAAAAGAGATGTTTATTGCACAGAAGATACCACTGTCAAGACTGTTGGGAGTAGCAGTATGGCAGGTGTCATGTCTCCTAAAAATATGTTAACCACCACAATTACCGATGAGCTCCGTCTGGCTACAAATTTTAAAAGCAAGGTCATCGGCATATCTCTGAAAGACCGTGGATCAATTTTACCTGCAGGACATTCAGCAAATGCAGCTTACTGGTTCGATGCACAGACCGGCGACTGGATTACCAGTACTTATTACATGAATACTTTACCTGCATGGATCCAGGATTACAATAAACAAAAACAAGCAGACCAGTTTTTTGCAAAAAACTGGAATACACTTTATCCGATTGAAACCTATACACAAAGTACCGGTGACAATAAAATCTATGAAAGAAAAACAAGGGGAGAACAAACACCCACCTTCCCACACCCATTAAAGCTTTATATAGGTAAGAATTACGAAATCATCAAAAGTACTCCTTACGGGAATACCATGACCCTGGACCTGGCTAAAGTTGCTATCGCCTCAGAGAAAATGGGCCAGAATAACAATACTGACTTCCTCGCAGTGAGCTGCTCCGCTACCGATTATGTGGGCCACCAATACGGACCAAATTCAATTGAAGCAGAAGACACTTACCTCAGGCTCGATAAAGATCTGGAGACATTCTTCAATTACCTCGATGCTAAAATTGGCAAAGGCAACTATCTGTTTTTCTTATCTGCAGATCATGGTGCAGCCCATGTACCCGGTTTTATGCAAGAAAACAAATTGCCAGGTGGTCTATTTGATGACGCCCCTGTTGTTAAAAGCTTAAACAACATCTTCAATGAAAAATATAAGATCAAGAAGGCCATTATTACGGCGATGAACAATCAGATCCTTTTTGACCATGATGAGATTAGCAAATCCAAAGCTGATTACGAAGAGATGAAAACATTCACAATTGAGTATCTAAAGAAACAACCAGGCGTGATGAATGCCGTAGACATTAGCAAAATAGCGTCTGCTACCCTGCCTGAGCCGATAAAAAAAGCAATCACCAACGGCTACAATGCGCGCCGCAGTGGGGATATTTACTATATCCTTCAGTCGAACTATTTTGATGGCGCCAACACGGGAACCACCCACGGTTCATGGAACCCTTATGATTCCCATATCCCATGTGTATTTATGGGCTGGAATGTAAAACCCGGAAAAACCAATAAAACACATTACATGACCGACATCGCTGCAACATTGGCAGCTATGCTTCACATACAAATGCCGAGCGGTTGTATTGGCGAGCCCATAACGGAACTTACCCATCAATAGTAAGCGTTCTCTTTAATCTCAAAAAAGCTGTTCTGGAACAAAAACCAGGGCAGCTTTTCGTTTAAAGGCCAGGCGTATTTGTCCAGCCTATTTCTACCTGTCTCCGCGCAGATTTTGTTACCTTTGTACACCGAAACAAAACCTATCATGGAGCAAATTGAAATCTATAAACCCAAACATAAAATCCGTTTTGTCACCGCTGCGGCACTTTTTGATGGTCATGATGCCACCATCAATATCATGCGCCGCATCCTCCAGTCATCGGGTGCCGAAGTGATCCATTTAGGACACAATCGCTCTGTTGATGAAGTAGTGAACTGTGCAATCCAGGAAGATGTTCAGGGTATTGCCATGACCTCCTATCAGGGTGGCCACCTGGAGTACTTTAAATACATGTACGACTTGCTACAGGAGCGGGGAGCAACACACATTAAAATATTTGGGGGTGGTGGCGGAGTGATATTGCCTTCAGAAATTGCTGAACTTCAAGCATACGGGATTACAAAGATATATTCCCCGGACGATGGCCGTAAAATGGGTCTGCAAGGCATGATCAATAACATGCTGGAGCTAACCGATTACATCACTATCTCATCCTTAAATGGAGAACTAAAAACCATTCCACACAAAGAGGTAAAAAGCATTGCAGCGGCAATTACTGTGGCTGAAAATGACCCCGAGGCTGCCCAAAAATTTGTTGATGAACTAAAAAAACTGACCTTAAATAACCATGCACCTGTATTAGGCATTACAGGAACAGGTGGTTCCGGAAAGTCGTCCCTGGTAGATGAACTGGTAAGACGTTTTTTAATAGAAGTAAAAGACAAGACGTTGGCCATCATATCTGTAGATCCCTCTAAACGTAAAACCGGCGGTGCATTGCTGGGTGATAGGATCCGTATGAATGCAATCAATAATCCGCGAGTTTATATGCGTTCGCTCGCTACCAGACAAGCTAACCTCGCCTTATCCAGAAATGTACAGGAAAGCATAGACATCTGCAAAGCAGCGGGGTACGACCTCATTATTGTAGAGACTTCTGGTATCGGGCAGTCCGATACAGAAATTACCGAGCATTGCGATGTATCATTATATGTAATGACACCGGAATTTGGTGCGGCGACCCAGCTGGAAAAGATTGATATGCTGGACTTCGCGGATCTGGTGGCGATCAATAAGTTTGACAAACGTGGTGCAGCGGATGCCCTAAGGGATGTGCGAAAACAATATAAACGCAATCACAATCTATTTAACGCGAATGATGACACCCTGCCTGTATTCGGCACGATGGCGTCCCAGTTCAATGATCCAGGTATGAACAAACTCTTCAGCTCAGTAATGAACAAGATTGAAGAAAAAACCGGGACTAAATTTGATACTCAAATGGAACTGCGTGCCGGGCAATCGGAGAAAATCTACATCATTCCGCCAGACAGAATCAGATACCTGGCAGAAATTGCCGAATCCAGTGATAGATATAACGATTGGGTTAATAAACAGTGTTCCCTTGCCAGAAAATTATACCAGCTTCAGGGGGTCATCACCTTATCCGAGGAAGAAAGTGCGATAGAAGGCATCCCTGCCAGTAAAAACCTTAAAGAAACACTACAGGAGGTCTACAAACATCTCGAAGAACAATTAGACAGTGAGTGTCGCCGTTTGCTCCGTGAATGGCCTGATACCAAGCTAAAATATAAACAGGAGTATTTTGTCTATAAAGTAAGGGACAAAGAGATTAAGCAGCCCTTGTTCTATGAATCCTTATCCAAGCTGCAGATCCCAAAGGTGTCATTACCAAGATATGAGGACTGGGGAGACCTCCTTCGCTGGCTTTTAACTGAAAACGTTCCCGGGGAATTTCCATATGCCTCAGGAGTGTTTCCCTTAAAACGTGAAGGAGAAGATCCTACCCGAATGTTTGCAGGAGAAGGCGGACCTGAAAGGACAAACAAAAGATTCCATTATGTATCATTAGGTCAGCCTGCTCACCGTTTATCTACTGCTTTCGACTCGGTAACACTCTACGGCGAAGACCCGCACATCAGGCCCGACATTTATGGCAAAATCGGCAATTCAGGAGTAAGTATTGCAACCATTGATGATGCTAAAAAATTATATTCCGGGTTCGATCTCTGTGCAGCTTCGACATCGGTATCCATGACCATCAATGGTCCTGCACCTATGCTGCTTGGCTTTTTCATGAATGCAGCGATTGATCAACAATGCGAGAAATACATTATAGCGCATGGACTTGAAGCGGAAGTCAATGAGAAAATAAAAGGCATATTCAAGGCCAAAGGTCTGGAAAGACCAACCTATAACGGAGCATTGCCCGAAGGCAATGATGGACTTGGCTTAATGCTATTAGGTGTTACCGGAGATGTGGTGCTGCCTCCTGAGGTATATGCGAAACTAAAAGCCCATGCGATCAGTACGGTAAGAGGAACCGTACAAGCAGATATTTTAAAAGAAGATCAGGCCCAGAATACGTGTATATTTTCCACAGAATTTGCTTTAAGGATGATGGGAGACATACAAAGTTATTTTATTAAGGAGAAGGTCCGTAATTTCTATTCGGTATCCATTTCCGGATACCATATTGCAGAGGCGGGTGCAAATCCGATTTCTCAATTGGCATTTACATTAAGTAATGGCTTTACATTCGTGGAATATTACCTCAGCAGAGGTATGGACATTGACGATTTTGCTCCCAACCTTTCTTTCTTCTTCTCGAACGGGATTGATCCGGAATATGCTGTTATTGGCCGGGTAGCACGTCGTATCTGGGCCAAGGCTATTAAAAATAAGTACAAAGGGAATGACAGATCACAAAAGCTGAAGTACCATATTCAAACATCAGGGCGTTCCCTACATGCTCAGGAGATCGACTTCAACGATATCCGTACTACCTTGCAGGCCTTATATGCTATATATGACAACTGTAATTCTCTTCATACCAATGCCTATGACGAAGCAATAACCACTCCTACCGAAGAATCAGTACGCAGGGCAATGGCCATTCAGCTCATTATAAACCGAGAACTGGGCCTCGCGAAAAATGAAAATCCTTTACAGGGAGCTTTTATCATAGAGGACCTTACGGATCTTGTAGAGGAAGCTGTATTGCTGGAATTTAAGCGCATTAACGATAGAGGAGGCGTGCTAGGTGCTATGGAAACCATGTATCAACGGGGCAAAATACAGGAAGAAAGTTTGTATTATGAAACCTTAAAACACAACGGAGCATATCCTATTGTCGGAGTAAACACTTTTCTTAATAAAACCGGATCGCCAACCATTATACCTGGGGAAGTTATTCGTGCTACAGAGCAAGAAAAAGAATACCAGATCACAGCCCTTCAACTATTCCAAAATAGAAATGTCGATAAAGCAGAGTTGGCATTAAAAAAATTGCAAAAATCAGCTGTAGCAGGAGATAATATCTTTGAAGAACTTATGGAGGTCTGTAAAATATGTTCATTGGGACAGATATCTAATGCCCTGTATGAGGTGGGTGGCCAATACAGAAGAAATATGTAATCGTTAATTGTGCATTAATCAGCATTACACCTCATAAAAACTTTTGCCTTTTAAAAGATGTCAATTTTCACCCACTTCCACCTGATCGGTGAGGTACAAGATAAACGAGTCATAGCTGAATTACTTTAGTAACACATAAACCAGATATTTTTTGTAAATTTAAATATTGAAATTCCAGCTGCAGCTATACTCAATTTCCTATTCTTTTCTATTGCTTCCCCTGCAGTAAACCTTAAATCTCCCTATTCAATTAAATTTTTAAACAATTTAAAAACTATTGCCATGCCGAAGTATGTAATTGAAAGAGAAGTTCCTGAAGTAGGAAAATCAACCACTGAACAATTAAAAGAAATTGCTAAAGCATCGAATGAGGTGTTAAGCAAAATGGGATCTCAAATACAATGGGTAAACAGCTATGTAACAGATGATAAAATCTATTGCATTTACAATGCCCCAAATGAAGAAATGATCCAGGAACATGCTAAACAAGGTGGATTCCCAGTAAATTCGATAAGTAAAGTCTCCGCCCTTATAGATCCCATAACGGCGGAGTAACACTCCGTCTTTTTTATTTGCCCATTCCGTGCAATCGAATAATTTTGTATTTTCTCAAGCTATCCGATAGGGCAAAAAATGGAATATAGGTACCAATCTGGTTATTTAAGCATGTATCCAGCTAAACTTATATTCCATTGTTGGGCTCTTCATGCGTTCCGCAACACGTAACAATCTGGAAGGCAAAGCCATAATATAGTCTCTTGCCTTTTCGCCTGCCTCATTCAGATCCCGCATGCTATCCAGCTTCCACTCCTCGATCAGCTGCTGCATAATCTCCACATAGTCAATAGCAGTGTAAACGCCTAAGCGTTGAGCAGCATCTGTAAAATGCCCAAAAGTCTGCCCTATTTTGAGTCCCATTTCGCGAAGAAAGTGTGCTGGCATTACGATCTTCTGACGCATCATGTCCTCAAAAGCAATCATTGCTTCATTAGGATCAACTTCAAAGATCTTACTCATAAAATCCTTGTATGCCTTGGCATGACGGGCTTCATCTGAAGCAATGACCCCACACATTTTAGATAGCAATGCATCCCCATCCTTTTTAGCCAATGAAGCTACCCTTCTGTGTGAAATATTTGTAGCAAGCTCCTGAAAGCTGGTGTAAATAAAATTCCTGTATGGATCATGCCCTGTTCCTATGTCAAATCCATCAGCAATCAGATATTGTGTAGAGATCTCCATCTGACGCATATCAACGCGACCAGAAAGATAAAGATACTTGTTCAGCAAATCACCGTGTCTGTTCTCCTCTGCAGTCCAGTGACGGGTCCACTTCATCCATCCACCCTGTTCATCTCTTGAAATTCCATCTACCATACTTAACCAGGATTCATAAGTAGGCAAAGCTTCCTCAGTGATCGTATCTCCTATCAAAACTGCGACAAGATCGTAAGACAGATCATTAGCATTTTCACGTAGTATTTTTATATCCTGGTAAAATGTTTCGCTTGTAGAATCGGGCAAAAAATCAGATGGCTGCCAGTTGGTGTCAATTGGCTTTAAGTAAGTGTCCATCATATCGAGCATATAGCCCTCTATGTGCAACATGACTTCCTTTCTTTTCTCTGCGAAAAAACTCATTCGTTTTATATTTTAAATTTTGTATCAAATATAACCAAATAATGCATAATTATATGGCATTAGCATTATTTTATTCCCAAACAGGCACCTTAAACTATCTGTTTTCGGATGTAAATTTTGATGTAATCAAGATTGGAATGCTATCTTAAGCGTGTATGTTAAAATCAGCAGCCAGCTACAGGCGAAATGCTTTTAAACCTGTATGTTTACCTACCAGCGC
>CBFGNP010000132.1:0-8499 GCA_965650095.1 uncultured Pedobacter sp.
TGTCCTATGATCAGGATAAGGTAGAGCGGATTCTGTTCAATTTACTTTCGAATGCATTTAAATTTACGTCCTCAGGAGGAACAGTGGGTGTTGAACTACAAATGCTGGATCGTCAGACAGCAGATGACAAGGTTTGGGTGGAGTTAAAGGTGATCGACTCGGGGATAGGTATTCCAAAAGACAGATTGGAAAAGATCTTTGAACGCTTTTTTCAGCATGAAACTTCCTCTTCCATTCTTAACCAGGGATCAGGGATTGGTCTTTCCATCACAAAAGAATTTGTGAAAATGCATGGTGGAGAAATAAAGGTGGAAAGTGAACCTGATTTTGGAAGTATCTTCACCGTATCTCTGAATCTGCTCTCCATTGGTCCCAGGGGAGCAGAGCAAAATACCTCCGAACATACTGATCTACCAAATCCTGAACGTGGTGGAAATGAAGGGAAGAAAGAATCCGCTGAAAGACGTTTGCAGAAAAAAAATGCCCCTGTTATCTTGCTTGTTGAGGATAATGAGGATTTTAGGTTTTACCTAAAAGATAACCTGGGCCTTTTTTATAATATTATAGAAGCCTCAAACGGCAAGGAAGGATGGCAAAAGGCGCTTGCGCTGCATCCAGATCTGATTGTTTCGGATATCAGTATGCCTAAAATGAACGGTAAAGAACTTTGCATTAAACTAAAATCAGACGAGCGGACTAAGCATATACCAATTATTCTGTTAACGGCTTTAATAGCGGAAGAAGAGCAGCTAAAGGGTCTAGAGACTGGCGCGAACGATTATATGACCAAGCCCTTTAATTTCGAGATTTTAAATTCAAAGATTAAAAACCTGCTCACGTTGAATCAAACTTTCAAAAAAACTTATTCCAGGCAGGTAAGCATAGCATCTCCAGAAATGGAAATCGAATCTGATGATGTAAAATTCCTTAACACCGCATTGCTTTACATTGAAGAGAACCTTCAAAATTCTCAGCTGTCTGTAGAAGATCTCAGTAGCCATATGGCTATGAGCAGAGTATCACTATACAGAAAGTGTCTGCGGGTTACGGGTAAAACCCCAATTGATTTTATCAGGTCTGTTAAGCTTGAGAAAGCTGCGGTTTTACTTGAAAAAAGCAATAAAACTATTTCTGAAATATGTTATAAGGTCGGTTTTAGCACCCCTAACTATTTTGCAAAATCGTTCAGGGAAAAATACCATTTACTCCCTTCGGAATATAGAGCTAAAAAAAAGACTTTGGGTTAAAAAAAGCTAATTATGAGTTTCTTGTCTTTTCTTATCCTTTTCGATAAAGCGGATAAAAAAGGCTTACACATCTAATTTAGCTGGATCGGGATTATCTTTTAGTTTTTCCTCAACCTGCTTTTTTGCAGTTGAAGATAACAAATTATTCAAAATATGACGGGTACGCTCATAAGCTTGTACCAATCAAGCGACGATGCACAAAAAAACGCGCGCACCTTCATGACGTCTAATCCGAAGAATTTGACTCATGGATTTAAAAATAAATGTCAATCATACGTTTATTTGATTTTTTTTCTAATTTAGTAGCTAATAACCAAATATAAAATAACTTCAATTCAGTTGAAGCTATTTCAACTCAATTCTGATATGGAAAATATCGCCAATTTGACGGATGATGGAATTTTGAAATTGTTTAATGAAACTGGCGACAAAACGGCTTATCTTGAGGTGTATCGTCGGTATCATGTTCAATTGTATTCAGCAGCGAGAAAGCGGGGTCTTTCTGCCGAGGTAGCTGAAGAAGTTGTTCAAGACTTGTTCATCAATCTGTGGAATCAACGAATGAATATTCATATTCATTCCTCCTTAAGCGGCTACTTGTTCACCGCTATCAGAAATTTGGTTTTAAACCAGATGCAGAAGGAATCTGTCAGGCTCAGATTTCAGGATTCATTGAAGATCCATATTCATGACTTTGACAATTCTACTGAAGAGAACGTTATTGCCAAAGATCTTGATGCCAATCTCCACAAAAATGTATTGGCATTGCCAGAAAAGTGTCGGTTTGTTTTTGAATTGAGTCGTAAACACCATAAGTCAAATAAGCAGATCGCATTTGAACTCGGTATATCTGAAAAAACTGTAGAGAATCACATGACCAAAGCTATCCGCTATCTTCGTTTAAGCTTATCACATCTGCTGTTCCACTTTCTTTTGGTTGTTTATCAGATGTTTTTATAAATATTTTCAAGTGACGTAGGGGGTAGGTATTCCCTGGACTGTCATATATAATGTAGGCACCTACTGAGTCTGCTACCAAATATATGAAGCCTATTTCAAATGAACTGATACAGAAATATCTTGACGGAAAATGTAGTCCGGCAGAAGAAGAAGTTGTAATCAACTGGTATAATTCTTTTGAGAACCGCCATGATCCTTACTCAGATCTAACTGCCAGTGAGCGCGGAGAAATGAATAAACGCATGCTTGGCAATATCGAAAAAGGAATTCGAACGGAAAAACCCCGTTATCATTTTAAAAAAGTCATTTATCCAATAGCAGTGGCCGCAACGATTTTGCTCCTTGCGAATTACGTGCTTTTCCACTTCACACCATTCTCCTCAAAGCAACCCATAGGTCAGGTTCCTAAACCTTTCCTGGTCAACAATACGACCCGATCAATTTTAAAGAAAGTACTACCCGATAAAAGTACCGTTTGGTTGAGTCCGGGAGCAAAGATTGAGTATGGAGCTAATTTTCAGAGCCATAGGGTGGTTCGGTTGACTGGAGAGTCTTTTTTCGAGGTGACAAAAGATAAGCAGCATCCATTTGTAGTTTACAGTGAGCACATAACCACGAAAGTCTGGGGTACAAGTTTCCGCATTAGAGATTCCCATCGGTCTGCTAGTGCTGAGGTAGCCGTGGTTACCGGCAAAGTTTCTGTTAGGGCCAAAGGAACCAATAATAAAGAGGTCATGCTTCTGCCGAAACAGCTTGTTGTATACGAAGTTGTTAAGCAACACCTGAAGATGCAGGCAGCAGATCGCACAACAGACTTGCAAATATGGCAAAAAACTAATCTGGTATTTGAAAAGACTATTTTGAAAGAAGTCATCGAAGCATTGAACAAAGAGTTTCAGGTACAAATTACATTGGATGAGGAATCGTTAAACCAACTGGAAATGCAGGCGGATTTCAACAATCAGAGTCTACCCGACATCTTGATCATGTTATGCAAATTAACGGGATGTACCTACACTACTGATGGACAGCACTTTGACCTGAAGAGGAAATCTTAAACCAAATATATCACCTAACGAAAAGCTTATGGAAAAATAAACTACCATCGATCTTTAGAAAAGTAAGAGTGCTTACGACACTCTTACTACAGTTCCCATCCTGCCCAGATTCTGACAGCTGTTAGGCAGTGTAATGGGAGACAATTGTCTCATTTTAACCAAAACAAAACAATCTAATGTATGAATTTTAAATCGAAAACATTTATCATCTGGTGTAAAATCATGAAACTAACCGGTATTCAGCTATTATTGGCTATTGTTTTCACAGCACTTTGCATGGCTAAATCCAGCCACGCACAAGAGGTCATGAATAAAAGAATAGATATCAACACTACTCAAGTAAAACTGGAAACATTTCTAAAAAAACTGGAGCGGAAAAGTGGTGTCAAATTCATTTACTTTAAAAATATCTTAAATGACGCAACGCAGATCAGCGTGGACCTTAAAGATGAAAAGCTCGAAGATATCTTAAACCTGCTTCGCAAGTCGCACCATATCGACTACGAACTGGTGAGTGACAGAATTATACTTAGCCGCTCGCTGGAAAGTAGGGCAAATCGTGCGGACGTTAAGGCCGTAATCGTCAGGGGTAAAGTAGTAGACGCTACTGGGAAGCCCATGCCAGGAGTGGGCGTTAAATTCAAAAATACGTCAATTGCTACAAGTACAGATGCTGACGGAGCATATTCACTGAGTATACCAGAATATACCGGGATCCTTGAATTTTCTTTTATAGGATTTACGACCAAAGAGATCAACATCGCTGGTAAGTCTGTGATAAATGTCGAGCTACTTGAAGAAAATCAAAAATTGAATGAAGTTGTCGTAGTTGGTTATGGTACGCAGAAAAAAGTGAATTTAACGGGTTCTGTCGCCAGTATCTCTTCCGCTGAAATTGAAAATCGGCCAATTACTCAAGCGTCACAAGCCCTCGCGGGTTTGGCTAGTGGCGTATCGGTAGCACAGGGATCTGGTCGGCCAGGTAATGACGGTCCCAGTATTAACATTCGGGGCCTGGGTACGTTTTCTGATGCCGGAAATAGCCCTTTAATTTTGGTGGATGGATTGGCATCCTCCTTGAATGATGTGGATCCTAACAATATCAAAAGTATATCCATTTTGAAAGACGCGGCTTCGGCATCCATCTATGGTACCCGGGCGGCAAATGGCGTTATACTTATTGAGACCAAAAGAGGAAGACAGGGGAAACTTGAAGTCAATTACAACAATTATGTTGGTTGGCAGAAGGTAACAGAATTACCTGACTTTCTGGAATCTGCTGACTACGCCCGTTTGAGAAACGAGGCTAATGCCAATGTGAACCAGGCAGCAGCCTATACACCTGAACAAATTGAAAAATTTGCCAATGGATCTGATCCAGACAACTTTCCAAACGTACCACATTTGAAAAATTTACTCAATTCCGGTTCTGGCTTTCAAACTAACCATAATCTTGGGTTCACTGGTGGAGACGAGAAAACAAGTTACTTATTCTCGTTGGGATATCTGAAGCAGGATGGAGTAGTCCGTGAAAATACTTATGATAAATATAATTTTCTATTGAACCTGGATAGTAAAATTAAGGATAAATTGACCCTGAATGTTAATTTGGCCGGTAATGCTTCCCGTACAATTGAGCCGCGTCAGAACGATGGTGATATGATGGGGATCATCCGATTTGCAGTGAGACAAGGGCCAATTTTTGCGGGAAAAAAATCTGACGGAACTTATGGATTTCAGGATAATTATAGCCCCGAAGCATGGCTTGCAAGTGAATCGTTCTCTAATTACAAGAATAAATTCCTGCTCGCAGGGGCGGAATTGGTTTGGAAACCTTTCTCTGGTTTCTCATTGAGTGGTAAAGCTGGTTATAACTACAACAACTTTAAAAATGTAGCGTACGCCTCGGATTTCATTTTCAGTCCCACAAAAACTGTTGGTCCTAATAATTTGAGATCAAGAAATGGTGACAATTCAATTGTCACTTTGCAGTCTCTTGCTCAATATGCTAAGACGTTGGGTAAACATGACCTGAATTTCCTTGTTGGGGTTTCTCAGGAGCAATTTAGAGAAGACTGGGTGGAGGGCTATCGCCAAAACTTCCCGAGTAACCTGCTATATACCTTAAATGCAGGTTCTTCAACGGGAATGCAGTCTTTCGGTTCCGCCTCGGAATGGGCCTTGCAGTCTGTGTTCGGAAGAATTAATTACGCATTCAACAATAGGTATCTTGTGGAAGTTAACGCACGTTACGATGGTACATCCAGATTTCCCAGTAAAGGGAGATGGGGATTGTTCCCATCTGTATCGGCGGGATGGCGTATATCCGAAGAGTCGTTTATCAAAGACAATTTTGCCTGGATTGATAACCTTAAATTCCGTGCTTCGTACGGTGAACTGGGGAATCAAAATATTGGGAATTACCCTTTTCAAAACACGCTTTCTCTTGGTCAGAATTATTCATTTGGCGGCGTAGTGGCATCTGGTGCCGCGGTTACTACCCTTGCTAATTCCGACATCACCTGGGAAACCACCAAAGTAGCCGACATTGGTTTGGACTTAAATATTTTCAAAGGAAAGCTGGGACTTGTAGTAGACTATTTTTCCAAAAGAACGAGCGACATCCTTTATCAAATATCTGCTTCACAGGTTTTGGGCCTGAATCCTGCTGAAGTCAATGCTGCTGAGGTTAAAAATACTGGTTTCGAGCTTCAGTTAAATTACCAGGCAAACATTGGCCAGGTAAAATTGGGAATTGTTCCTAATTTCTCTTATGTAAAAAATAAGGTTGTGAAAATTGCGGGAGGCGTACAGCAGGATATCGGTAGGGGGCGGTTCGTCGGTCAGTCCTTCAACAACATCTATGGTTTTATAGCGGACGGACTGTTTGTAGATGCTGCTGATGTTGCTGCCTATCCTGCGCAGCCTTATGCCGCTGCACCTGGATTTGTGAAATACAAAGACATCAGTGGCCCGGAGGGTGTTCCTGATGGAAAAGTTGATGCCAATTTTGATCGGACCATTATCGGATCCAGAATTCCTAAATATGCTTATGGAACAACACTTAATCTGGACTATAAGGGCTTTGATTTATCCTTATTGCTGCAAGGCCTTGCTGGTTTTCAAAGGCAAATGGGATCCTATCAGGCTTTTGCATTTTACAATGGTGGACAAATTCAGAAGTGGCAAGCTGACAATAGATGGACAACGGAAAATCCAAACCCAAACGCAACTTATCCTAAGCTGGCCAGTTTGAATCAAGGAAGTGGAACCATTCAAACTTCGACCTTCTGGAACAGGGATGCAGGGTTTTTAAGGCTGAAAAATATTCAGCTTGGATATTCTTTCGCAGGAAAGCTATTGGAGAAAATCAGTGTGGATAGGCTCCGCCTTTTTGTTAGTGGGCAAAACCTGTTTTCATGGAATAAATACTACCAGGGCTGGGATCCGGAGATGAGTCAAAATACCGGTGATAACTCTCCTTTTTATCCCATCACAAGTGTTTACACGTTTGGACTCAATGTCAAGTTTTAATTGATCATACTCAAGCTAAAAAAAATGAAAATGAAACGATCACAACTCAATTATATAAAATTAATATTGCTCGCGGTTTTAGTCCCTGTGTTTCTCAACAGCTGCAAAAAGAATGTGCTGGATAAACAGCCGCTGGATGTCCTGTCTGATGAAACTTTCTGGAAAACAGAATCGGATGCAAACCTCGCTTTAGTGGGCTGCTACCATACCGGAACCGGTTTCGATGGGGAAGATTTTTGGATGCCCAGATCATTATTGTATTTAGATCTTATGGCTGGTAATGGCTCAGAAAAGGAACTGATTCCTGACCGTATGACTGACGGCTCATTAGACCCCAGTTATTGGGTGCCGGGTGCTTACTGGAGAAATGCTTACCAAAAGATCACGACTTGCAATAATTTTCTAGCCCATATCAGTGACATCGGCATGGATGCCGCAAAAAAAGACATCATGATTGCAGAGATTAAGACATTGAGAGCTTATGAGTATTTAAATCTTGCTTTGTATTTTGGGGATGTACCACTGAACCAAAAGGTGCTAACTATTGCCGAGGCAAATAGCGTGACCAGGACACCGAGGACCGAGATATATGCATTTTTGGAGAATGAGTTAAAGGCGGCCTATCCCGTTTTACCGGGGACCCGTCCGGCTTCAGAAAATGGAAGAATCACGAAAGGCGCGGCACTTGCTATTCTTGGTCGTTTACAACTGTTGGAGAAAAAATGGAACGATGCGGCGGCAACCTACAAAATCATCATTGATGATAAAAATTATACAGTAGATGCAAGATATAGAGAGCTATTCTGGGAATCCGGGGAGATGAGTACTGAAATCGTATTAAGCTCGCAATATCAACCGGATCTATACAACCAGGTGTTGCCCCAGTATTTGTATCCCGAAATGTATGGAGGCTGGCACCAGTTCTCTCCATATAATGAGCTGGTTAAGGAGTTCGAATGTGTGGATGGTAAAACGATTGACACCTCACCACTCTACGATAAAAACAATCCCTATAACAATCGTGATCCAAGACTTGATTACACCGTGCTGATCTCTGATAGAAGTTCCTTTAAAGGAGTGACATTTGTTTCCAGACCTGAGAGTAATTCTCCTGACAGATTTAATCGTTACAACTGGAGCGGGTATTGTATCAGCAAATTTATGGACCCAGGCTTCTCCGGTAACTTGATGAATAGTGGTGCTAATTTGCCCATTATCAGATATCCGGAAGTTTTGCTCAGTTACCTGGAAGCAAAAGTAGAATCGGGGTCGCCAATTGATCAATCGCTTTTGGATGCGACGATTAATAAAGTCCGTAGCCGCATCGCTGTAAATATGCCAGCGGTGACCACCCTAAATTCCACTGAACTAACGAAAATAATAAGACGGGAGCGACGTGTTGAATTTGCATTTGAAGGCTTGAGGTACTTTGATATTTTGCGTTGGGGTATTGCTGCCACCGAACTCAACAGGCAATTCACTGGGATGAAGCTTACAAATGATCCTGCAAATTACCAAGCGTTTCCTGTAGATGCGGAAGGATATTTAATGTATCAAAAAAGAAATTTTGTTGCAGGCAGGAATGAGCTATGGCCGATACCTCAGACTGAACGCGACATTAATAAGAAATTAACACAGAACAATTATAATTAACATATCCATATGCGTAGCTATCTTACGGTAGCTACGCTTTTCGGTAA
>CBFGNP010000133.1:0-8462 GCA_965650095.1 uncultured Pedobacter sp.
TATCATGGCAATAACCATGATATTTTTAAGAATAGAAATGTCATAATAATTTTATACGGATGTATAAAAATTAGTTTTGAAGAATAATGTGTCCAGTTACGCTGGCAGCTGAAGTGCCATCAATCCATACCGTATAATTCTTACCTGCAACAATTCCACCGTCTAATTCGGCACTCGCTGTGCCAGTAGTAGTGAAAGTGAATTTGGCTCCCGGATCAACAGCAACATAAGCTGTCGTTACATCTCCCCACGCCAGCGCCGGGATCAGTACTGTTGTCTGCCCAACGACCGAAACTTTCACTGTACCAGGTACAGTTGTGCCCGCGAAACTGTTGATATAAATAAACCTGACTTTTGCTTTGCCGGCAGCCGGGGCGGACATGTCATCCCCCACAGCAAATACACCATACTCGCCGGTGGCATTTTGATAATTAAATACAGTGGCGCTTATACCGATCGGAAAATTATAACTTGATGATTCAGCGCTAACTGTTGTAGTTCCGGTATTATAATACTTAAATGAGTTGGGACCAGAAGTAATGGTTATGTACGCTGACGCACTACCATAAGCTACCGCATCGGTACTTTTTTTCGTACCATTCACATACAGGTCCTGATCGGCTGAGCCCTGAATGGTATTTACATACCTCACTTTCGCTTCTCCTACGGGTTCCGGCTCAATATCGCGGTTTTTCCTGCAGGAAGAAAGCAGCAGTATACCCGAGCAAGCAATCACAAAAGCCATCCAGGCTTTTCGTGACAATATAAATGATGATTTCATAATTGAATTTTTTCCATTAAAACAAAATAGCTTGGTCAAAAACCAAGCCATTTCTATGTATTTTGTTTAAAAATTAATTGTAATTGTTTAACATAACTGGCATAACCAGCATCAGGACGTCCTCATTTTCATCATTTGTTTGAGGGATAAGCAAGCCAGCCCTGTTTGGAGTGGAAAGTTCCAGGGTTACTTCCTCACCACTTAAATTGCTCAGCATCTCTACTAAGAACTTTGCGTTGAAGCCGATCTCCAGGTCTTCACCTTCATAATGACAACTCAAACGCTCATGTGCCTCGTTGGCAAAATCCAGATCTTCAGACGAAATATTTAATTCACTGCCGTTGATCTTTAGCCTTACCTGATGGGTTGTTTTGTTTGCAAAAATAACGACCCTGCGTAGGGTATTTAGGAATAAAGCCCTGTCTATCACCAATTTGTTAGGATTATTAGCTGGAATAACCGCTTCATAATCCGGATAACGCTCATCAATTAAACGACAAACCAGGTTTATGTTTTCAAATTTAAAAAATGCACTTGTCGCATTGTAGTCGACCGATACATTGATATCTGTAGATGGCAAAGCCGCTTTTAACAGGGTCAGTGCTTTTTTAGGCAATATAAAAGATGAGCTTTTATCTGCTTTACTGTCCATACGTCTGTATCTTACCAGTTTGTGTGCATCAGTAGCCACAAAAGTGATGTGCTGATCGGAAAGCTGACAGAACACACCCGTCATCGCCGGACGAAGTTCATCACTGCTTACCGCAAAAATGGTTTTGGTAATGGCCTCAGTTAAGACAGAAGCAGGCAGGTTTACCGAAGATGCATTTTCTACTACCGGTATCTTTGGAAAATCATCGCCATTCTCTCCACTTAATTTATACTTACCATCACCTGCGCTAATCTCGATAGAGAAAGTGCTGTCATCAATATTGAAGGAGATCGGCTGATCAGGCAATGTTTTCAGGGTATCTAATAATATTCTTGCAGGTACGGCAACTTTACCGCCTTCTTTAGATTCGACAGGTAAAGAGGTGGTCATGCTAGTCTGTAAATCTGTAGCAGATATCGTTAAATTTCCGTCCTTAATCTCAAACAGAAAATTCTCCAGTATAGGCAGAACAGTGCTGCTGCTTGAAGCACCATTAACTGTTTGCAAATGTTTTAAAAGCGTTGATGTGGATACAATAAATCTCATAGTTATGATCTAGTCAGTTCTCAAAAATATAAAAATTACCTTGCATACTTATGTTTACGGTAATAATGTTGAAAAATTGCGAACGATATTAACAATACCAAAGGCAACAGCACATTGACCAGCTGCCACTGCAGTTTTTCGGCACGTAATTTCGCTTTATCCAATAACCTGATTTTAACCTCTTTATTGCGCAGGGCGATTAAGTTATCGTCATTGCTCAGGTAATCGGCGATATTTAGCAATAGTGCCTTATTTCCAAAATTTCTTTGCGTATAGCGGTCAAAACCCAGGGGAAATGCAGATCCGTCCCTGCTGCTCACCTGATTTTTGAAGATATCCCCATCACCAATGACAATCATTTTAGTGGCTTTACTTCTTGCAGGCAAGGGATATGGCTCCTCTATTCCGGCGGGTAGGGCACGGTTCAGAAATACGGATGGGAAACTACCTTCAAGCAACACCCCTGTGGGTTGCGGCGGATTCGCATAGTCCCTGGGATCCGGCTGCTCGGCAACCATTTGTAAGGAAAGCATCTTCGGGGTATTGAAAACCTTGTTAAAAGCCGAACTGTGCAGAATAACGCTTTTGCTGAGACCCTTTATTCCTATGGTATCTACGGTACTGACAAATTCTCCTTTTATGTTATCAATGTTCCTGACCAGGTAGCTTGCGGTATCAGGCATCAGCAAAGGATAATATACCCATGGTGCCATCTGGATCTGTCCCTGTGCCCCACCCATGGCTAAAGGGATCTCCGCGCAATTGGCGTCTGCCAGCAGGTTATAGTTCACCCTGGCGCCGTACATGAACAGCATATCGTCGAGGTTCAGGCTGCGGTTAAAGGCCAGTTGTCCGGGCCCTTTTAAACTATCCAGATCTGCCCCAACCTGGTCAATACACCAGACGATCCTGCCGCCATTCATCATAAAATAATTGAGTTTATACTTCTCGGCTTCGGTAAACTCCTTTTGCGGTTTGGCGACTACCAGCAGCTTCAGTTTGTCCAGGCCTGTCCTATCGATCAGGTTCAGGTTCACCCTTCCCACCTCGTAACTTTCAGAAAGGCTTTTTATAGCATCGCTTAGAAAGACGTCAGACAGCTCTCCATTCCCTTCGGTGAAACCTATACGCGCGTGATCGCCCCTGAGCACCTTCTGAATACCGGAAGTAAAAACATATTCCAGATTCTGGATGGAGTTGTTGATGTTTTCTTCATAGTTGCCTGTGGCATCCATATTCTGTAACAACTTTACCGGAAGCCGTTTTCCATCAGCTGCAATAATGGCCATAGGGAAAATCGTTTTCTGCGCAAAACCATTGTCATTTTTAATGTTCAGGGTTGTCGGTTCAATTCCCGCCTGGTACAGGTTATGAATGGCGGTATCCTGCTCGGCAGCAGACAATCCGGCAATAGGATCTGCGAATATGACTTTGACATCCCTTCCCGCATAAGCCCTGTAGTCGGTTAGCAGGTCCCTGGTGGCATTTCTGAGTCTTTTAAATGCTGCGGGAAGCTCACCATCCAGAAAAACAGTAATGCTGATGGGATGCTTCGCCTCCTTTAAAATGGATTTCGTTTTAGGACTCAGCGTGAACCGCCCCTCTTTGGTAAAATCAATCCTGGTGTACAGGTACCGGGCTGCTATATTTACCAGGATCAATACAGCAATAAAAATTCCTGCTTTAAGCCAGTTTCTGCCGTTCCTTACCATTTTCTGCCTCCGATCACTAACCTGGTCAGGCCTAAAAACAATGCCGCAAAACTGATAAAGTAAACCAGATCGCGGGTATCCAGTACGCCACGGCTTACCGACTGGTAGTGCTCATTGACGCTCAAAGCCAGCAATACCGTTTCCAGATATTGCAGGGTAAATAGGCTGCTCATGGCATCAAGGCCCTGATAGGCAATAAAACAAATGAATACGGCAACAGCAAAAGCAATGACCTGATTTTTGGTAAGCGCCGAGGCAAAAATGCCTATCGCCGTGAAGGCGGCACCTAACAACAGCAGTCCGATATAACTCCCGATAACCGCCCCTCCATCTATATTGCCCTGGGGCAGACCCAACCGGACTATCGCATAATAATAGATCAGCGTAGGAAGGAGCGCAAAAAGAACCAGCACCAGGCAGGCCCAGTATTTTGCCAGTATAATCTGCCAGTCGGTAAGCGGTCTGGTAGCCAGCAAGATGTAAGTTCCTTCTCTCCGTTCTTCCGCAAAAGAACGCATGGTGAGGGCAGGAATTAAAAACATAAATAAAAACGGCGCCAGCGTAAAAAAGCCGGTCAGCTCTGCATAGCCGTATTCCAGTATAGAAGTATCGGGAAAAAACCACAACAGCAAGCCCAAAGCAAGCAAGAAGATCCCGATGGTGATATAAGCCATCAGCGAGTTTAACAGGCTAAATAATTCGCGTTTAAAAACTGCGTACATGCATTCAGATTAATGACGCCGAAGTTAGAAAAAATATCTGCTAAAAGTTGTATCCCGCCCTGATTCCGCCAAAGGAACGGGTACCATCAGTTCTTGACCAGTTTTCATAACGGATGCCAATATCAAGTGTTCCGGTTTTAGATACCGGAAATGAGGCACCGATACCCGGGGCATAGGCAAATGCTGTTCCGCTTCCGTAACCATTGGCAGTAGGTATGGTTACGCCCAGTTCAGCTGTGGCAAAAAAGTATCGGGCAATAAAATATCTTGCCCCTGTTTTAATCGGGACGTAACCCTCTTTGTATTTAATATCATTGTAAACGGCCGGACCATGAAACCTTAAATAACCGACATTACCTATGATACTTAAATGGTCGGCAATGGGCTTCTGGTAAAGTAAGGAAAATCCAAGACCATAATCAGCCTGGTCCTGATAAGCACCGGTTGGAATAGCCATGTCTACACCAAGGCCAAGTTTAGACTCCCTGTTTTTTGTTTGCGCCGCAGCATAGTTTAGCATCAAAAAAAAGGCAACAGTTATTGAGAATAATTTCTTCATTCGGGTCAATATTTAAGGATCAGCGATATTATAAAATTCATTGCACATTACATAAGAAATTTTAAGGAACAGCACGGGATGGATACGCTTCACTCTGGCGCTAAATACCAGTCGAAAATAACCATATGTAAACAGGGTCTAAACAGGGTGCAAACAGGGTCATAACAGGATTGCTGATATAGTTTAAAGCGGGTTAATATCGAGTAACCACAGTGTCATCTTTTAGTGACAGTCGAAACCAAGTCGAACCCTGATCTGTTAGTTTCCAGAAGACACTTAAAAAATAGAAAACATGGGAAGAATTAAAAATGGAATATTAGGCGGATTTAGCGGCAAAGTTGGAACTGTTGTCGGTTATGAGTCGGGTGAGGATAGTTATATACGTGCCCGTCCGGTCCGTCGTGCCAAGTTTACTGAAAACGAATTGGCTAATATGGCAAAATTTAAAATCGTGCAGGAGTATTTGGATCCGCTAAAAGATTTTTTAAAAGTAGGCTTTAAGAACTACGGAACAAAAACCGGCGGTTTTAGAAGTGCCGTTTCTTATACCCGTAAAGTTGCCCTTGTGTCGGATGACGCCGGACATTACATTGATCCAGTCCTGTTTAAAGTCAGCGGTGGCGATTTACCTCAGGCCGAAAACCCGACAGCTACATTTGAAGATCCAATACACATTAAGTTTGCCTGGGATGTCACTAATGTGTCCTGGGAATACGCATCAGATCAGGCGATGCTGGTCGTGTTCGATGTAAAAGCTAAGAAAGTCATCACCAGAATTCTTAACGGAGTCTTTAGAAATGCAGGTACGCAAACCGTCGAACTTGACCATAGGTTTAGTGGAAAAGAAGTAGATACTTATATTGGTTTTGTGGCGGCCGACCGGTCAAGGCAATCAGATAGTCAGTATTTAGGGAGAATTGCTGTGCCGGCATGAAATTTCCCCAAATGGGCAAGGATTTCTTGCGCAATAAAAAGGCCTGTCCGACATTGTCGGACAGGCCTTTTTATTCTTTACAGAACATGATTGACTACAAACCGAAGTTCCAGGCCAGTCTCAGACCGATGAAAGAAGAAGTTCCATCGTTAGACCATCCTTCGTAACGGCCACCAAGTTCGATAGTTGATTTGTCAGCAACAGGAAACTCAACTCCCACACCTGGTGAGTAAGCGAAAGCAGTTCCTGCTCCATCCTCAGTTCCGAATACGGCACCAAGTTCTCCACCTACAAAGATATTTTCCGCAAGAAAATATCTCAAACCAGCTTTCACAGGAATGAATCCAGCAGTACCACCACCAAATTCATCTTTTGCTTTAAAGCTTAGATAACCAGCATTACCGGTCAGGTTAAGTTTATTGGCAATTGGGTGCTGATAGGTTAACGAACCACCTACACCGAATTTACTAACATCACCAAAATCTCCCATTGGAAATCCGAATTCTACACCAACGCCTAATTTAGGTCCTGACATTGCTTTGTCCTGGGCTTTTACATTTGAAAATGCGAATAAACCTGCAACTGCTGTTAGAAGTAATAATTTTTTCATGTTTTTAAATGTTTAATTTTTAATTGATTTATCCCATAGACGCAAAAACTTTGCCATAGTTACAGGAAAATAAAAACAAATTATTTTTTTTAAAACAAAAAGCGCCTGCCGAAACCGTACAGACGCTTAAAAAAAAATAATTTGATCAGACTAAAAAGAAAAACCTAAACCTACTGATAATACTCTATTCTTCAAATCTCCTTCAGAATCCTGAACAATATTGCTCAATCCCAATCCATAACCGGCATGGATATTAAAGCCATTACTCAATTGGTAACCTCCCAAAAAGTTAATGCCAAAATCACCTCGTTTCAAGTCTCCATCCTTTCCAAAATCTATATCTTCATCTGATGATTCTGATTGGGTCTGTCCATCCATTGTCAAAGAGACTTTTGTTTTAACCTTTCCGGTAATGGCCATACCATAATATGGACCAGCACCCAAAAATACTTTGCCGTCGCCTACAGGAATATTTACCAGCGCATTTACTGGAATCTCAATATACCAAACATTTGATTTGGCCAGTATGCTACCGCCAAAACCATCGACAATTTCACTTTCATCTACTTTAAAACCTTTACCGGATAAAGTGATACCTGGCTGAATAGAAAACATTCCTCCAACCGGAATATCCGCAGTACCGCCAATATAAAAGGAAGTATTGGTTTTAATATCCATTCTTTCTGTATCTTCACTTGTCGAAGCTTTAGGAAAAGTTACACCGGCTTTAATACCAAATTTAACCGGACTTGTTTGAGCAGAAGCAGCAATACCTGCACCTACCATCATTAATGATAGCAATAATTTTTTCATTTTGTTTCTTTTGTTTTACGTTAATTTATTTGATTTACGTTAAGCAATAATTGTTTACGGCTTATTTTCCCCAAAGGGAAATTATTATTTAAATAAACCAAACATGTAACAACTTTAGACAAGAACCCAACCCTAATGAATATATTAATTATCTAAACGTCAGCTTTTTAAAGATCTCTTCTAAGGACACAGAATCGTGCTGATCTTTCAATTCCGCAATGGAAGCATTGGCAACGATTCTACCTTTATGAATAATGATCACATCATCACAAATGGCTTCAACCTCCTGCATGATGTGCGTAGAAAGAATCACCGTCTTGTCTTGCCCCAAAGATCTGATCAAGGTCCTGATCTCGGACAACTGGTTCGGATCCAGTCCCGAGGTAGGCTCATCCAGGATCAACACTTCGGGATTGTGGATGATGGCCTGCGCCAGCCCGACCCTTTGTTTGTATCCTTTAGACAACATGCCTATTTTTTTATGCTGCTCTGCAGTTAACCCTACCCTTTTAATGGTTTCCTCCACTTTCAAAGTGGCATCCTTCAATTTATAGGTTTCAGCCACAAAAAGCAGGAACTCTCTGACATACATATCCATATATAAAGGCGTGTTTTCTGGCAGATAACCCATGATCCGCCTCAGTTCAAGACTTTGGGCCTGGGTATCATAACCGCATAAACTGGCCGAGCCGGAGCTAGGCGCGGTATAGCCGGTAAGCATACGCATAGTAGTTGACTTCCCTGCACCGTTGGGCCCTAAAAAGCCTAATATCCTGCCGGGCTTAGCTTCAAAACTAATTCCATCTACTGCTTTTTGCCTGCCAAAATGTTTGGACAATTCGCTTACCTTAATGCTCAATTTCGTACCTTATTTAATGTTTTCTCAAAGCTGAATAGCAGATTGCCAAATTAAATAAATAAGCGCTGATATCAGCGATAAAAAGAAATTCATTTTTTTTAAACTACCGCAGCCGAACAAACATCCCTGAGGATTCTGTTGTTTAAGAGCTAGACAATCTGCCATTTATGTTTAATCCCCTTACCTTTAACCTGGAGAAATACTTTGCGCTCCTATTACTGACTTCCTTGCTTTCATGCAGATCAGGCTTGAACCTTTTTAAACCGGTTTCGCC
>CBFGNP010000134.1:0-8437 GCA_965650095.1 uncultured Pedobacter sp.
ACAAATGACTATAGGGTTTTTATATATGATTTTCATAATAACTATTTAAAATTGTAAGGTACCGGTGGCAGTAATAATTTAGGATTAAGGGTAGATTCTGTTGTAGGGTATGGCAAACGGAAATTGGCATCAGTGGGCGTATATTTTTGCCCCCAGATCACTACGGGCGTAGTATTGCTGTAAATGCCCCTTTCCTGATTGGCAATAATAGCGATTGCCTTTGGGTGAGAAGTTACATTAAATCCATCTAACCTGCCCAGATCAAACCAATAATCAGCTTCAAACACAAATTCCATCCGTCGTTCCTGATAAATATCCGCAATGGAAATGGAGGTTTTAGGAATCAGCCCGGCCCGGCTTCTGATTTTATTAAACGGTACCAGTGCAGCAGCATCTGTTGTACTTTGAGCACCAGCAAGAACGGCCTCCGCTTCAATTAGAAGCACATCTGCATAACGCATCAGATATGTATTGTTCCCTGTTGAAAATGAAGCGCCTTTACCCCCATTGTCTGCGGGAGTGCCTACCACATACTTTTTGATAAATGCAGGCATCCCCTGTGCAACTGCTCCCGCTGGCAAGGTATAACCGCCTTTGACCTGGTTGATTTCAGGATAAATATCGCCCTGCATCATCACCGTGGGTTTTCTTCTTAAATCACCTGGCTCAAAAGCTGTCAGCAAATCGATTGATGGCGTCACACTACCATATCCATCTCCTGTACCCGTAATTTCAGAATTATAGGCGAGGAAAGATTGTAAGGCATTCCCGTGTCCGTAGGAAGATCCTCCCAGCCATTGAATAGCAGCGATGCTTTCTTCATTGTTGTTATTGGCTGTTTTAAATAAGTCTGCATAAGTCTTTCCTGAAACGTCGATTCCGTACAATTTAAACTCTCCGCTATTGATTACCTGTTCTGCTTTCAGGCGGGCGTTGGGGTAATCGCGCATATAAAGATAAACTTTAGCCAAAAGTGCGGCTGCAGATCCACTGGACACCTTACCCTGAGAAACAGATCCGGTTCTGATCATTTTGTTGCAATTCTCTTCAGCAAACTTCAGATCATTGATGATGAAGGTATACACGTCTGTTACTGGATTGGTATTGACCTGATAATTGCTGACATGGTCAAGGCTATTCTCTATAATCGGCACATTTCCCCAGGTCCTTACCAAGTAAAAATAAGCCATAGCGCGCATAAACCTGGCCTCCCCAAGTGCATTATTCACTACGGCAGCAGGTACACTGGCCGGGACTTTGGATTTGAGGTTGTTGATGAGTGCATTGGATTGGGCGACTACGCTGAACAAGGCATTCCAGGCCGACAACAATTGGGTATTATCGCCAGTTACCGAGAAATTACCAAAATTGATCACATCCGGAGAATAGGTGTGTGCATTGCCGCTCAACAATTCGGAGATACACCAGGAAGCTTTCGCATTCCAATCAAACCACGGAGAATTGTATAAAGCAACCGTGCTGGCCTGTACCTGTTCGGTATTCTGGTAAAAATTATCCGCACTGAGCGCATCCTGCGGCGGAATGTTAAAAAAGTCTTTTTTACAGCTACTGCTAACTGTGGCGATGAAGACAAATATATATATGAGATATGATTTCATTTTCTTACAATAATTTATGGTCACTAAAATTGTGCGTTGATTCCAAATGTGATGGTCCGGGCAATTGGGTATCTGCCCAGGTCAATGTATTCAGGATTGCACTTTGGTTGATTGCACCGATTTCCGGATCATACCCTTTGTACTTCGTAAAGGTGTACAGGTTCTGCACACTGGAATATACTTTCAGGTTACTGAATTTATATTTCCTGATCCAGGCGGCAGGCACTTTGTAACCAAGACTTAAATTTTGAATCCTTAAAAAGGATCCACTTTCCACATATCGGTCGGATACCACCAGGTTTGGGTTGTCGATACCAATTTTTGGCGCAGGAATGTTGGAGTCCGGATTCTGAGGTGTCCAGAAATTGCTGTATGCAGCATATTGATTCTGATAAACAGCCGCCAGGTTACCCATGGTGTTGTTCAACAAGTTCATAATTTTCGAACCATAAGATCCATTTAAAAACAAGGTGAAATCAAAGGCTTTGTAGCTGAACGTATTGGTAATACCGTAGGTAAATTTAGGATTAGGGTTCCCGATCGCTGTGCGGTCTTTCTCATTAACTACACCATCGCCGTTTACATCTTCATATTGCACGTCACCCAGCCATGTACTATTGCTGTTATTGGCAACCGTTCTGCCGAACTGAACCGGTGCAGCACGCAGTTGATCCTCTGTTTTAAAAATTCCTTTTACTTTATAACCATAAAATTCACCCACAGATCTGCCTACAACCGTACGCGTAACAGGTGACTGCAGGTAAGCATTGGTTACTGTACCGAAAAGCTCGGTAAGCCCATTGCCCAATTCTTTCACAGCATTTTTGTAATGTGATAAAACCACATTGGTATTCCATTTAAAATGGTCATTATCGATATTGTGGGTATTGATGGTCAAGTCAAAACCTACGTTTTCAATCTTCCCGAGGTTTACGTAAGGCGGGTTAATGCCACCCAGGTAATCAGGCCCACCCACCAGGTATGCCGGAAGTGTCAGCTGGAACAAAAAGTCTTTTGATGTTTTTTTGTAGACGTCTATACTGGTATTGATCTTACCATTCAGAAAACTCATGTCCAAACCAGCATTATATTGGATCGAGGTTTGCCACTTTAATGCTTTATTGTCAATTCGTCCGGCAAGAAAGCCTGTACCCAAACCTGTCTGAGATGACCTCAATAAAGAACTGTATAAATAATTGGGAACATCCTGATTACCAACCTCTCCATATCCAAGACGGATTTTAACACCACTCACCACCTTATTTATTCCCTTCATAAACGATTCTTCAGACAATTTCCATGACGCAGCAAAAGAAGGGAAATAACCAGACTGTGATCCATCTGCAAATTTAGAAGTCTTGTCTCTACGGATGGTAGAGGTCAGACTATATTTTGAACCATAGGTATAAATGGCACGGGCATATATGGATTCTTGTCTCTGTGTTCCAATGTACTCATCATTGGTAGCTGTGATGGCCTGCCCTAAGTTCAGTGATTGTACATCGTTGCTATAAAAACCTTGCCTTGTTCCTTCTATACCTCTCCAGGTGGATTGCTGAACTTCATAACCTAAAATTGCATTCAGGTTATGTTTTCCGAATGTCTGATTATAATTCAGGTATTCTTTCCAGATCAGAAATGTACTTTGCTGATGGCGTTCCTGTAGCGAGGCTGTTGGGTTGGTAAAGCGGCCCCATGAATAACTTGGCGTAAACACGTTATTGTCAGAGAAATTAAAGTCCCCACCCAGTTCCGATCTTATGGATAGTGGTTTAAGTACCTTGATTTCATTGTAGATATTCGCATTGATGTTGCTCCTGTTCAGTTTGTTTTTGATTTGCTGTGCCTGAGCTACTGGATTTAGTGCCGCAGCAGCAGCCAGGGGATCCGATAAAGGAGGCCCGGTATACGAACCATCAAGATTGGTTACCGCGAGGTCGGGTCCCTGCAACAGTGCGTTGTAAATAATCCCGTTGTTGTCACTGGTGATGACGTTTTCCGCAGAACGACTGGCAGTCAGCGTAATACCTAGCTTAAACCATTCCTTAACCTGGGCATCCACATTGGTACGCAAGCTGTAACGACGAAAATCAGACCCGATAACAGTACCATCCTGTGCGAGATAGCCGCCTGAAATGTAATAGTTCAAACCCTCTTTACCGCCAGAGACAGAGACCTGGTGACTTTGTTGAGCTGCAGTTCTGAAGATTTCTTTTTGCCAGTTGGTACCTTCTCCCAATACAGAAGGATCTGCAAATTCAACTCTTCTTCCGATTCCATAGATGTCGCCCAATGAGTTCTGCAGTTTAGCATATTGTTTAAGGTCCATTACATCCATATACTTCGCTACGCGTTGAAAACCATAATAACCATCGTAATTGATAGCCGAATTACCCGTTTTTCCTCTTTTCGTAGTGATTATGATCACCCCGTTAGAAGCTCTGTTTCCATAGATTGCGGTTGCAGACGCATCCTTCAAGACATCAATCGATTCAATGTCATTTGGGTTGATCAGCGACAAAGGACTAACGGTGGTCTGAGAATTGGCGTTTGAAGAAGAGGCCTGCAAGGGTGATCTTCCACTTGTACTTTGGTTACTCGCATCACCTGAAATGGGTACACCATCAATTACATATAAAGGTTCGTTACTTCCGCTTAAAGAAGTTATTCCGCGCACACGAACGGATGTATTGCTGCCAGGTGCCCCTGAATTCTGGGTAATGGTCAGTCCCGAAGCCTTGCCCTGTAACATCTGGTCGATGCTCACCTGTGGTACATTTTCGATATCTGAGGCCTTTACAGAAGAAATTGATCCGTTAATGTCGGAACGTTTCTGAGTTCCGTATCCGATCACTACGACATCGCTGAGTAATTTAGTTTGGCTCTTTAAGACCACATTCAATACGGTTCTTTTGCCAGGAACAATTTCCTGGGTTTCCATGCCCACAAAAGAGAATACAAGAATCGCTGTAGCTGATGGAACGGAGATTTTATACCTCCCGTCGATATCGGTTACCGCGACCACCTTTGAATCCTTCACTTTGACCGCAACTCCGGGAAGTGTTACCCCCTTCTCGTCGCTAACTGTGCCGGAAACCTCGATGTCCTGAATTTGTATTTGCGCTGATGGCAAATAGGTTGTTTTTTTAAGAATAATTGTTTTTTTAATGATCTTAAAATCCAGGTTTGTATTTTTCAAAACCAACACCATGGCCTGCTCAATAGGCATGTTGGTTACATTTACATTGATTTTGGATTTCTCATCAATATCGGCACGTCTGAAAAGCAGATGGTAGCCACTCTGTTTTTCTATTTGCTTAAGGACAGAAAAAATTTCGCTATTGGTATGTTTAAGCGTTATATTCTGACTAAAGCTATTTGCGCTAACCTGCATTAAAGTCAGAATAAAAAGAAGCACGGTTAGTCTCATTGTTAATAAAATTTGGTAAGAATCACGGCCAAATAGCTGCCTGATCCTATAAAATAAATTCATATCTTTATAGAGTTTGGGTTAAATTATAATGTCGTCTGAATTGGCTTGTAAGTAACCTTTACAATGACCGGGTGTGCTGCAAACACGATCCGGTCTTTTTTTAAAAAAACGGTTACGCTGGTTGATTATGCAGTATTGTAGTAGTTTCTCATATTTGGTTATTTATATTTTTAAATTATGATTAAGCAGTTTTTCCATTATTCTATAATGGTAAGTACATGATCGTTCAGTTCGTATTTTAGGCCAGTAAACTGGAGCATGCTTAGAATTTCCGAAAGCGCGACATCTTTAGCTATCGTGCCTGTGTAAGGAATTTTTGAGGGAGTACCTTTAAACACAACCTGTACATCATACCATCGGGAGAGTTGCCGGGCAATGTCTTTGATCTCCATATCCTTAAAAACGAAAAGGTCGTTTCTCCAGGCCATCACGGCTTCCAAATCAATGTTGTTGCTTACCGCTATACCTGTTGACTGATTTATACTGGCTTGTTGTCCGGGTTTTAACAGCTTTGAAAAGTTTCCTGTCGATAAGTGGATACTGCCTTCCAGCAGGGTTGTTTTTTGATCAGCTTCATCGTTGTAAGCCATCACATTAAAATGTGTTCCGAGAACACTGATTTCGGTTCCACCGGATCGTACCTTAAAAGGCTGTTTAGGATTCTTCACAACCTCAAAATACACCTCACCAGTCATTTGTACGCTTCTTTCTTCACCTGTAAAAGAAGTTGGGAACCTCAAACTTGATTTAGAATTCAGCCAGACTTTACTCCCATCCGGCAATATTACGCTGTATTTTCCGCCTACAGGTGTTGTGATGGTGTTGTATACCATTTCGGAGGGATTTTCCCCCTTCCTTTTCTTATAACTCAGCTCCCCCTCAGCGGTTTTTACCACACTCATATCGTACTGATCAGCTACCTTACCCAAGTTTGCATCAGTCAGCACCAATAAAGATCCATCATCAAGTGTGAGTACGGCCTTATTGCCTCCCGGACGAATACTTGCAGATTGACTTGATTTAAAACCTTTTTTTGGAGAAAACGAGGAGGAGTATTGCATCCAGAGCAAAACCATGCTTAAGCATAAAAACAGCGATGCGGCAACCGCCAGGACTTTCCAGGAATAAATTGACTTTTTAGGGCGCAGGCTTAGCTTTTGATGCTCCTTTGCTTCGATGTTCTGGAGGATACGTTCAAAGATTTTGTCCTCCATGAGCAAGCGTTCCTCATCTGTAAGACCTGAAATATGATCTGGCACACCATCCATAAGATCAAACCAATGGTCAACCTCTGCGGCCTCACTAGCAGTACAGCTGCCTGAAAGGTATTTTTTAAGTAAGGATACGGCTATCGATTTGCCCATATTGGTTACATTATATTTGGTTGGTTAATGATATAGTCGGTCGGACAGGCTTTAGCCCCCAAAAAAAAATATATTTTTTTTTAGACAGCTAAAATAACAGCCAGGCGAAGGATGAAGCGATCAGAACTTCCTTAAAATGCAGCCTGAAAAGTTTCAGCGCATTGGTAATGTGGTTTTCTACTGTTTTTTCAGAGAGGCCTAATAACTCAGCAATTTCCTTATTGGATTTATGATGCTGCCTGCTCAATTCAAACACCTTTCGACATTTGGCAGGCAATTTCGACATCACCTGGTTGATGCCATCTTCTACCTCATGCAAGAATACCGTTTCCTCAGTAGTATTGGCTGCCTCCTTATAACTAAAAGACAGCAATTCCAGGTAATTGTTGCGGGTTGCCTCCCTGGCCAGGTAATCAATCACCGAATAACGGATGGAAGTATGGAGATAAGCCTTCAGCGCACCCCTGATATTTATTTTTTTGCGATTGATCCAGAACAGCGTAAAAAAATTCTGGATAATTTCCTCTGAAGCTTCTTTAGATCTCAGCCGCTTATTGGAAATCAGATACAATTCATACCAATACCGGACATAAATTTCCCTGAAAGCAACAACGTCGTTTTCCTTAAACAGGATGACCAGTTCCTCATCGGTGTGTTTATGCCGGTTGCTCATAGGAAAGTAAAAGTATAAAAAATATAATTTCATTCAGCATGCTGAATATTTTTGCTGAAAAATGTTGAGGGTTCAAGTGTCTTGCCCTGTAAACAAAGCGCACATCACGCCAACTATATAGCCACAGCCACTTTTAATTCACGATTTTTCCTGGTCTGATCACCATTCGTCCATGCGAGTTCAATTTAGATTTGGAGCTGCCTTTTGGGCTTTACGAAGAAAAGAATATACTGGTTTATATAGGTTACGAACCCAGCCCTGTACACCTTTTCTAAAAACCCCTCTTAACATTACTGCTGATAACCCAACTGCTTTTCACCGAATGGCGACGGCTTAAATGACCGATTTCTAAAGTTTAAACTGAACCGTCAAAGCGCTATACGTTCCGGATTTAAGCTTTGATGACGAAAGCTTTCAGCGATTTAAGCCTTCCTTCCTGAAGTTCCCAAATATCACAGTAGCTATAAGCAACCGATTCTCCGTTTTCGTTCTTCAAAGTGATTTTTCCAATTGCAATGACAGAATTATTTTCAGAAATTAAATTCTGCACCTCGAAAACCGGAGGTTCAAGATAAACTTCATCCATATATTTACGCACGGCATCTTTACCTGATAGTATTTGATCACCAATGAATTCCCAAACTAAATCATCTGTACACAGCGACAAAAAGCCTTCATGATTGCCTGCTTTGATAAATGAATTGGCGGTCAACGGTATTTCTTTATTCTCCTTGCTCATATGATTACAACCCATAATTATGAAATAGTGTTTTATCTCAGTCTGTAAATATTACTACAAACATACTTTTCTTCAGTAAAAGATGAATTGCCCAGCTTAATTCTGTTTGTTTGGTACAGATAGGCGGGATATTCGGGAGAACTTTAAAATTATGTGAATACTTTCCCGCATGGATATTACCGGTAAATCAGTAGCGAAAATCAGGCCGCACGCTGGTAGAATCAGCGATAGCAAATCCCTTTTCTTTAAAATGATTTGATACCGTAGCTATGAGATGCCCATCTGCTGAAAATCTCGTGATGCCAATTCTCCGGGGATTAATGCTCCACTCTTTGGCTGGTTTATAGTTTTATTGCAGTAAATTAATAAGGGGTTTGACAGTTCCCATTTTTACAAACGGCTGTCTGAACCCCATTTTAAATAAGTTCCTACTTAAGAGATTGTGAAGTCTGGGAGTTTTATTTTTTGACCGCCTTCCATCGCACTTTCGTGGGCAAGGATACCTACACAGGTAATATTTGCCGATTGCCTTGCATCAGGAAAAGGTAC
>CBFGNP010000135.1:0-8358 GCA_965650095.1 uncultured Pedobacter sp.
TGGAACCGCGAGAGCCAAAAATTGCTGTTGCCGATGCATCCTTCATCACGTCAATACTTTCAATGTCGTTGATGTCCACATTTGTTAAGGCATCTTCCATTTGAAATCCGTCAACAATGTACAAAGGCGTTGTACTTCCGTTAATTGAGGTTCCACCGCGGACAGTAATATTAACTCCGGCCCCTGGTGCACCGCTTTGCGTAATCACACTTACCCCCGCTGCCTTACCGGTTAAGGCCTGTGCAGCAGTGGTAACCGGAGCCAGTTTTAGTTCATCGCCGCTTACAGAAACGGAAGAACCAGTGAGGTCCTTACGTTTTACTTTGGCATAACCTATGGCTACGACCTCGTCCAAAACGTTCACTTCAACATCCAGCGCTACGTTTAACGTTTGCGAAGTGCTGACTGCGGTTTCCTGTGATTTATAACCCAATGACCTGAAAATTAATGTAACGGCACCGGTGCCTGAAATCTGAACGCTGTAAGCACCTGAGCCATCGGTTTGGCTTACCTGGTTTTTGCCTTTAACAATGACGGTCACTCCCGGCATCGGGGTTCCAGTTGTTTTGTCTGTCACTATACCTTGGACCACTCTGTTCTGGGCCAGCGTCACCTCAACAAAACAAAAAAGCATACATAAGATTAGTATATTGATTCTTATCATATTGTTTAATTTAATCGGTTAATATTCATTGTTTAATGTTGAAAATTGGGAATTGCAATCGGGTTGATTTGATGAATTTGAAAAATCTGGTCATAGGCAATTGGGTTAGTCCAGGCTTTGGGCCGAACTAAAGACCACGGGAAAATTACTGGTTCGATAACAGCTCGTTCAGGAAGTATCAGGGATACATTTACAGTAAAGTTCGAAGTAAATCTTTAGGCTATGGCTTGCTCGGTTTATTTATATATTTGGTTGTTGTTGCTACAAATCTATCAGGAATGCATCATCTTAGGTTTCAAAATTTGACGAAATTCTTTCATTATTTGGCACTAAGGCCCATCTATCTGCATTTAAACCGATTTATCCTGAGCAAAATTTATAGGGCTTCATGGCTCCTGGTATTTTCCTTTATTTGTTTGAGGTAGGCAGAAGGGGACATTTTGTATTTCTCTTTAAAACAGGTACTGAAATAAGGCAGGCTGTTAAAACCCACCAGGTACCCGATTTCGGATACATTTTGAGCCCCCCCATCTAATAACTGCTTACTGCGTTTCAGCCGCATATCCCTTACCAGTTCAACCGGACTCAGGGAGGTCAGGCTCTTTAACTTTTTATAAAACGTAGTGCGCCCCATGCCAATGGCAGTGGCCACATCCTCAATATTAAACTCTGGGTCAGTCATCCCCTCCTCAACTACTTTAATGGTTTCTTTTAAGAAGGTCTCGTCTTTAGAGGTGATCACAATTTCTTCGGGCCCAAGGTGCATAATCTTCTTATCAAGGGCACCAGAAAGCTGCTCAAACAATTTCTTTCTGGAACTGATCAGGTTCTCAATCGAAGCCAGCAGGTAATCGGTATGGAATGGCTTGGTGATGTACAGATCAGCTCCATATCTGAGCCCCTCGATCTGGCTTTCTACAGAAGACTTGGCAGTTAATAAAATGATAGGAATATGGCTTGTGCGAATGTCATTTTTCAATTGATCCAGCATTTGAATGCCATCCATATCGGGCATCATGACATCGCTGATAATCAGGTCAGGCAGCAAATCAATGGCCGCATTTAAACCTTCCCTTCCATCCGCAGCACTCCTGATATGGTATATTCCATCAAGTTTTACCGCTAAAAAATTGCGAAGTTCAGGATTGTCTTCCACAATTAAAACCTGTGGGCTGTTTACATCCCTGGTATTTTTCACTGGAAGGGCTACGGTTGTTTCCGGCGCCTCGGTGCTGATAAATTCTGCGACGCCTGATCCATATCCAAACTTGACTTCAGCAGGACTGAAATGCGCTTTACCCGATTTTAACTCGAGAACGAAGGTCATTCCACCGAAGCTGTTGCGCTGTGCCCAAAGCTTACCATGATGGCTCGTTGCCAGGTCGCGGGCAAGTGCCAAACCGATACCTGTTCCTTTCAGGTGCTTTTCACCCGGCATATTTCCTTCATAATAAATTTCAAAGATCTCTTCCAGCTGATCTGCGGAGACACCTTTACCTTGATCTGTTATTTTGAGTTCAATATTGTTGACACCTTCCACATAGTTCAAGTCTACGCTGATCGATTTATTTGGTGGTGTAAATTTAAAAGCGTTGGAAAGCAGGTTATAAACAATGATATCAATCTTTTCCTCATCCACCCAGGCAAGGATCTGCTCACTGGACGAGCTGACGGTAAAGTGAATGCCATTGTCGGCCGCCATCCCTGCAAAGTGGCTGCATATATCCTGAACAAGCGCTAAAAGATCTACTTCGGCTATATTAAGTTGCATCTTACCACTTTGAATTTTTCTGAAATCAAGCAGCTGATTGATGAAGCGGATCATCCGGTTTGCGTTCCGGTTTACGATATTCAGGTATTCCTTACCCTTGACAGATAAAGATTCATTGCGCGATATCTCTTCGAGCGGACTGACAATTAATGTCAATGGCGTCCTCAGTTCATGTGAAATATTGGTGAAAAAGGAAAGTTTCACCTCTGTTAGTTTTTGTTCCACCAGTACCTTGTTCCTCAACCTGATCATCGTGATAATGATCCGCCTGGAGATCACAACAATTGTTGCAGCCAATACCAGGTATAAAAAATAGGCCCAGTAGGTGAGATAAAAAGGTGGTTTTACAATAATCTGAAGCGTTTTCTCAGGCGTTTCGGTAAAAAGGTCAGCGTTAGTTGCTTTTACTTTAAACGTATATTCGCCCGGGGGAATATTGGTATAAGTCGCCTTTCGCTGGTCATTTACATGATGCCAGATCTGATCAAAACCTTCGAGCTTATAAGCATAGGTGATTTTATTAAATGCGCGATAATCCAATGCTGCATAGTCGATACTGATCACGTTCTGATCATGTTTTAAAATCAGTTCCCTGGTTTCATTGATCGCATATTTTAGGGGTGATCCCTCGACTCCCGGCAGGATGTTCTTATAATATAACTGGATATTGGTGAGCGCCATCTTCGCACGAACTTTCCGGTTGGTAATATTCCGGGGATCAAATGAAATGTATCCATCTTTACATCCGAAATATAGTTTACCGTCCTCCGCTGTAAAACAACTGGCTTCAGAAAAACCGGCTTTAGGCAAACCATCGTAAGCGTCGTAATTTTTAAATGTTTTATCCGCTGGATTAAAGCGGGAAAGTCCGCCCTCTGTAGCGATCCAGATGTTATTTTGCTGGTCGCCGGTGATACCCAGCACCACATCGTTCGATAAACCGTTTTCTGTTGTAAACACTTCAAATGTGATGTTTTCATCCTTGTCTTTACCTTGTATCACTTTATTAAGGCCACCGCCAAATGTACCAACCCACATTTGTCCGCTTCTATCCTTATAAATATACTGTACGCTGTTATTTCCCAGGCTGGTCCTGTCGCCCCGGATTTTACTGTATTTATGATAGGTGTAATGGTAATCCGCAACGGCATTCGGATCAAAAATCATGAGCCCATTACTTGTCGCCACCCAGATCCGCCCCTGATCATCTTCATTTAACTGCCGTATCACATTTCCCCAGGAAAAAGGATAATTGTGAAAACTATTGTCATAATTTCTAAATCCGACTTTGTTGCCGAAAGTTGTCACCAGGTTAATGCCACCACCGAGTGTACCGACCCAGATCCTTCCCTTCCGGTCTTCAATTACCGAATAAACAAGATCACTGCTCAGACTATTCGGATCTGTCTCATCGTTCCGGTAATTGCTCAAGGCATAATGAGACCGATTGGAATCAACCGGGCTTGCTTTAAACAACCCGTTGCCCTTCGTGCCTAGCCATATATTACCTTTACTATCCTCGATGATGCTATATACATTCCCAAGCGATCCGCTGGCATTGACAAAAACAGATACTGGCCTGCCATCTTTAGATACATATACCTTTCTGTCTTTTGTACAGATCCAAAGACGGCCCTTCGAATCTTTCATCATCGACCTTACATCGTTCTCGGAACGGTTCTGTGGATTTGTCGATAGCCTTCGGTAATTAAACTTATCTGTAATGGAAACGACCTTATTGATTCCCCCGTCCTTGGCGCTTAACCACAAAACACCACTTTTATCAATGAGTAAACTGGTAATAATATTGGAGAACTTCTGGTCTGTTGAACCTGGCCGGTCATGAAAATAGTCGATATCATCACTTACCGGATTGTAATACCCAAACCCACCTCCTTTCATACTGGCCCATAACATGCCATTGGCATCAGTAATCACCTGATAGTCCCTGCTTGAACTGATGATGTCCCTTTTCTGGGTAAAATGTTTATAGACACCGGTATGAGGATTATACTTTATAACACCGATCTCTTCAGGCTCAATCCAGACCAGGCCTGTCTTGTCCTCATACAGGGAAAAGTAGGTATCATTAGTTTTCAATCCGGAATAGGAGGATTTAAAATCAGAGAGGTTCAGCGTGATCAGCCCTTTGCCTGAGGTGGAGATATATAAAACACCTTTAGCAGAATTACAGATTGCATTTAGCCGGATCCCTTTACAAAGTTCCATCACTTTAAACTTCTGCTTTTTAAGATGATAGCAAAGCACATTTCCGTCCGCCGTTCCAAAAAACAAATACTCCCCGCCTCTGGCAAAACAGGTAAATGAGTACCGCGACAACATTGCGCTAACTTCTTTTCTGAATTGTACCGATAAGTATTGGTTCTTGCCTTTTAACTGTAAACAGCTTAGTCCTCCTTCAGTTCCCATCCAAATCCTGTTACCCTCCCGGTGTAGGAAGCTGACCGTATTTCCCGGAAGTTTATATGGGCCTGGCCTGCCTTTTGCATAATAGTTGATTACCGGTATCCCTGAAGCGTTGTTCCTGGCGTGTAATACCCCCTGAGTTTCTGTAAGCAGCCAGACCCCGTCTTTTGTATCGGGTATGATCTGATCAATCATCAGATCCTTGAACAGAAGCTTATAGGCCCCATCAGATACAGGTAAAAACTGTTCCGTCTTTTTATTGAACCGATAGATCTTATTATCGTAGGTCTTAATCCATAAAAATGCGGCATGATCTTCAACAATAGACCTGATCTTATTGCTGCTCAGATTAGAGTCGTCGCCTGGCCTGCTTTTATAAACAACAAAGTTGTGTCCATCAAACCTGTTGATGCCATCAAAGGTACCGAACCACATGAAGCCGTCGCGGTCACGCGTAATACACAACACACCATCATGGGACAATCCATTCTGGGTAGAATAGCGGGTGATGTTGCTGTTTAACTGCGCACTGACAGACGAAAGGTGCAGCAGGAATATCACCACCATGCTTATTTGGATGAGGGGCATTCGCTGTTTGCTTTCGATCGGGAGGGTGTACATTCGAAGAGAATTTTGTTGTTTTTTATACGGTCAGGTTTATCATTTTAACGCAGCAATGTGAGCCCCATTAATCCAATTACTACATCGTTACACAAAGCCGATAAGGTAACTTTGTCCAGCGTTTTAGCAGGATTCAATTGAATGCCCAGGGCAGTTGCGGCACCACCATGAATTTCCTTTCCATTCCATAGGCTGCCTTCTGCCGCAGTGATGATCTTTCCTGTTTTCAAATGGATGCGCATTGGCCTGGGGGCACCCGTATTAAATGCAAATCCGTCTAAATATAGATCTTTTTCTATAGGCCACCAGTTTTCAGGGTTTCTAAGCGGCAGTTTGGTAACCGTACCATCTGTATAAAAAATATTGATTATCCCATTGTCCATTCTGCTTTGCATTGGATTGGTAGATCCGGCCAGCAAAAAAAATGCGGCAGATGCTTTCCCTGATAGAGTGATTTCTACCTTCCGCGGATAATTCTCCCATTGAGAGGTATACACAATATTGTTTAAAGCAGCATTGCCAGGTGTTTTAAAAACAAGTCCCGAAGGCAATGTCAGTTCATTTTTACTTCCTGCCATCTTCCTCAGTCCGCTATCATTGATTTCGGGTTTCAATTTCGGGTGCGGCCAGTCGCCTATCCCTTGTACAGGTAATTGAAGAGTTGTTGTTTTTGGTCGTGGCGACAGATACTTATTGTTAAAGATCTGTGTTACTTTATCATTGAAGTAGGCCGAGAGATCCAGCGCTTCTATTTTTTCGGCAGACCAGTTGCCGGCACTTAAATCCAGGGTCCGCGCTAAAGGCGTTTCGCTGCTTTTCAGTTCAAAGCACAAAGGGTACCAATAGCTAAACATACCACCTTTTACCTGAACAAAAACGGTTCGGTTACCCACTGCGCCGGTAATTTCGGCTTTTAATTTCCCTGAGGTTATCTGTGGCCGTTTTAATACATGCTGTGGATCAAACCATTTGGTAATCGTTGCGCCCTTGAAGTCGGTCTCCAGTAACTCCCCTTGCTGGTATTCAGTCTTTAAATCGGGTTTAGCCGGAGGTTTGCCTACCCATACCAGTTCAATCTGATAACGGTTAGCCGCGGGATGCTGTATCTCAATTTCCGGCATTCCGATTGCAGATGGTACATTGATCCATTTAGCTGCTTTCCCATTTACCTTCAGCGATTTTAAGGCTGTACCCCTGACCTTGAACCGCATTTTTAAATTTAACTTCTTTTTAAAAGAAGGAATCAGGGTGTACCTGTCCAGATCCCCATCTCTTTTATAAGAAAAAGAAATATCCGGAATTTTCAGGGCAGCATGGTCCCAGGCCTGAGGCAAACCCGGCCGGATGAGCAGGACTCCGTTCAAAGCGTCCGGTACAATTCCGAAAAGCCCTTCCACGAGCGCCCTGGAATTGATACCGACAGGATCTCCAAAATCTCTGTAAGCCTCTCCGCGGTTCGCATCGTAATGAGAGATCTGTACGAAATTTCCGGGGCTCCCGCCCATATACATACTGCTTATGATTTCACTTTTCCAGAGCTTGAAAGCTTCTTCCGTACGCCCTGCCTGCCAGTTGGCCAGGGCAGTATGCGTAGATTCGGCAAGGACCACGTTATTCAGCGACCACTCATAAGGCATCCAGTTGGTTGTAGACATGGTATAATAACCTTCATCTTTCAGGCCATTTCCACGAATGGCAATATGAGGGATTTCTGTATCCACATAGCGTAAACATTGCCAGGCCTGAAAAGCATCTGGCACATCAGAATCTATGCTGTGATATACGGTCCACAGCGCCGCGGCGGGGTGAAGCTGTTTAAGGCCCAGGCCATCCTTATACTCCGCGAACCATCCTTTTGCGGGCATCCAAAGTTGGGCATTCATCGCTTTTAATATTTTATCCGCCTCATTTTGATAAGGTGTTCCATCTTCATTCAGCAGCCTGGCGATTTTTGCAGCCATGTGGTTAGACCTGTAATTGTAGGCGGAAGAATGGGTGACCGCTCCGCCGCTGTATTGCAGCGCATCGCTTGCCCAGATTGCAGCATACGCGTCGTATAAACCATCATTATCCGGGTCGAAAGTGCGCTTTTCCCAGGCAAGATGCCGTTTTAGTACGGGCCACATCTGCCTTACAAAGTCCAGGTCACCCGTCCAGTTAAAATGCCAAAGCAACTGATCAATATAAACCAGGTTCATGTCGTAGTGGTGTGGCCGGATTGATTTCCCATTGGGATCCCGGCTGATATAGCCGCTGCTAAACATTGCCGTTCCCATGGCTTCTTTAGATCTGGCCAGGTTTAAAGCCGTATCTGCTACCACAGGACCATTGGCTGGGCTTAACACCTGGGATTTGGCGTAGGCACTAAAATGTGTCCGTGCACGATCGTGCCAGCCGAGCGGATCTGCAGTGTATGCACCCCGCCAGCCGTTCAAACGCATCCGCCAGCCTACAGCACCATGCATGTAGGAAGGATCTTCCCAAATCCCATCTGAAGCCATGCTCAATGCTCCGCCCAAGGTGTTCATAAAAGGGTCAGGCGTGCTGACCTGTACCCGCTCTGCAAGGACCTTACGGGATATTTCGGCTTGTCTGAACTCGCTTGCAGGACTCCCGTCCCTGTTTTCCGGCTCGCTCTCCGGATTTTTGATCAGAAAGAAAAAGTCTTTCTTATTTTCTGCCTTTAGCTTCCCGGTTACCACTGGATGTGCCGCCCCAGCAAAACTATCCAGATCGGCGGGACTTTGCTGATGGCCGGCATCTGCGAGTTTTAACCATGTGGAGGGGAAAAAACCGATCAAAGATTTGTTCTTACCATAAGCAAGCTCAAAGGAATTACCATTGATGCGGTACACATTATCTTTACAATTTTCTG
>CBFGNP010000136.1:0-8348 GCA_965650095.1 uncultured Pedobacter sp.
ATATTTTCAGGAATTTTTGTGTTGCTGACCTTCTTTATTTATAAAGTAAAATTACCTGATTTTAAAACGAGCGAGACTTCCCTGGACGGCCTGGGTGCACTCCGGTTTCCGCAGCTTAAGAGGGGCATTTTTGCCATTTTCTTTTATGTAGGGGCTGAGGTTACCATTGGCAGCTTTATGATCAGTTTCCTGGAGCACGGCGATATTACCGGGCTGAAAGAAACAGTAGCCAAAAATTATCTGTCCTTATACTGGGGAGGAGCCATGATCGGTAGATTTCTAGGTGCTATAGCGATGAATGAAGTGATCAGCAAAGGGAAAAAAATGGGGTATATGGTCCTGGTTTGCATCGGGCTGTTTATGTTGATCTTTGCTATCGTGGACCTAAGCTTCCAGCAGATGCAATGGTTCCTTTTGTTTATTGCAGTTAACCTGGCCGGTTTCAGCATAGGCAAATCTGCTCCTGCATTGATGCTGACCATATTTTCAATCATCAGTATCATCCTGTTATTGATCACAGTGTCGACTGGCGGAGCATTGGCGATGTGGACCCTTCTGGGGATCGGCTTATTTAATTCGATCATGTGGTCTAATATTTTTACGCTTTCCATTTCAGGACTGGGCGAGTACAAGAGTCAGGGTTCTTCATTGCTGGTCATGGCCATACTGGGTGGCGCTGTCATTCCACCCTTACAGGGAAGTCTTGCCGATGCCATAGGCATTCAGCTTTCTTTCCTGCTGCCAGTGATATGCTATGTATACGTGGCTTACTTTGGTCTGTTCTGCTTAAGGAAATTTAAAGCTGTTGAATTGGAAAAACCCGCGAGATCAGGCCATTGATCCGCGGGTTTTTCCCTAAAATAGTCTAAAATGGTTTTTACCAAAAAACCGTATAAAGTGCAGTCAATATGCCCGTGATGAGCACTGCGCCAATGGCAAAACCGGTGCTGATCCTGAACATGGACGTATCAACTTCAATAGCATGCTGATCGATTTCTTTTTGTGGTTTGCTAAGGCTGATAACAACCATAAGGATAACGATAACTACAAAATCAATGCCCATCCTATCCAGGAAAGGATAGTCAGGAAAAGCCCCGTTTGTCCACACAGGCAGGAATTTTAATACGGTAGAAAGTGGAATAGTGATCAAAGCGCCAGTCATTGCCGCAGTTGCAGTAGTCCTTTTCCAGTAAAATCCGAGTAAGAATATAGCCAGCACTCCGGGTGAAATAAAGCCGACATACTCCTGGATAAATTGGTAGGCCTGGTCAAGTGATTTTAATGAAGGTGTTACGATGGCTGCAAGGGTCATGGAGATGGCAACGGCCCATCGGCCAACCCGTACCATCTTTTTGTCTGAAGCTGCTCTGTTAAAGTACTTTTTATAAATATCAAGGGAGAATATAGTGGAAATGCTATTTGCTTTACCCGCAAGTGAAGCCACAATTGCGGCAGTAAGTGCTGCAAATGCTATACCTTTTAAACCGGGAGGCAATAAGTTCATCAGGGTGGGGTAGGCATGGTCCGGTTTAAGCACGCCTCCCTGCGACATCTCTGCCTGAAACAGACCTTTGCGGTGCAATACGTACATGACAATTCCTGGCAGGACGGCGATGACCGGTACTAATAATTTTAAAAATGCAGCGAACAAAATTCCTTTACGCGCCGTATTTAAATCAGCCCCTAAAGCACGCTGAACGATGTATTGGTTACAACCCCAGTAGGCCAGATTGTTGATCAGCATGCCTCCGATTAATACCGACAGGCCAGGCAATTCTTTATAGTATTTATCAGACGAGTCAAATATCATGTGGAAATGATCGGGAGCTTCTTTTCGTAAGATGGAAAGTCCTTTAAAGATATCCTGTCCAAATCCGTACTCCTGGGAAAGTAAAGAAAGTGCAAGATAAGTAGTGATCAGCCCTCCCAAAATCAATATCAGAACCTGGATCACATCGGTATATCCGATTACTTTCATTCCACCCAGAGTCACGACCATAGAGAAGATACTTAAGCCAACAATACTCCATTCAAAGCTGATGGGGGATATGGACGAAATGGCCAGCGCACCCAGATAAATAATGGAAGTCAGGTTCACGAATACATAAACAAGCAGCCAGAACACTGCCATAATGGTACTCACTTTGTCATTATACCGCTTTGATAGAAACTGGGGCATGGTAAAAATCCTGTTTTTCAGATATACAGGAATAATAAAGATGGCAACAATGATCAATGTTGCCGCTGCCATCCATTCATAGGAGGCTATAGCCAGCCCAAGAGCGAATCCTGAACCAGACATCCCAATAAAGTGTTCTGCTGATATATTCGAAGCAATTAATGAGGCCCCGATGGCCCACCAGGTAAGTGACCCTTCAGCTAAGAAAAAATCTTTAGAACTGAGTTCTTTGGATTTCTTTTTATGGTAGACATAATAGCCGTAAGAAGATACAGCAATGAAATAAACAAAAAAGACAATATAGTCTGCGGTTTGTAACTGGTTCATTATTTGGATTTGGTTAGGTGGTCTGCAGAACTTAGGGCTAGTTATACATCTTAGTAATTTAGGTTAATTTAATTGTTTTGGGCCAGCAAAAACATGAGTTATCTTACATGAGCAAGATCAGCTGCCTTGCGGTATTTTTGGTGCATGTCAGTTGCAGCTGCTATCGGGTCTCCTGAGGCATTAACCGGGTAATCCTTTCGTTCATTTACCCATTTCCACTCCCACAGACTGATTTCTGAATCAAAAAGGCTCATATCCAAAGCCCGGTTTTCCCTGAGGGATTGTTCAGCTTTAACAAAAAAGCGTTGCCACCTGGGTTTATAAAAGTCGCTGAGCAAACCGCTCCATTGCCTGCAGGCATATTCATGCAATGGATTTTTTGCGTCGCCCCACAAAGTGATCAGGTCTTTAGCATTCATTTCATACAGTGTTTTTTCCCTGGAATTGGTTCCCCATTCTCTTGCCTGACTCAACCATGGTCCTAATAGAAAATCTTTTCTTGTTGCCAGCAATTGATCCAGGTCATCAATCAGCTGAATGAACTGTCTACTTTCACGTTGAAATGAAGAAAGATCCTTTTTTTGATAGGCGGCTACCCACTTCCTTTGCAGGGTTAAGGCATAATTTGCCAATACCTGTCTGGTTACATCAACCAGGTCATATTGAAAGCCATCGCTTTTTTTACACATCGGGATCGCCATGATGAGCTCATCCCAAGCTGGCAACAGATCTTTCGCTTCATAGTTTAAGGTTGTTTTTGTCCATCTGGTCATTGAATCCAATGTTGGCCGGGCCTGGATAATTGATTCGGCGCCATCACGGATATATTTGCCGGCCGGTACATGATATACTGTTTTTCTAAGTATGTCCCATGCTTTCAAGGCATGCTGATCCTTTTTTCCATAGCGGTTGACCACAAATTTTGGGAGCCAGTCGGTTAAGTCGATCGCCTCATTGCGCCATGTATGGTCAGTCATCAGCTCATACAATACGGGATTTTGTTCAATACCCTCCATCGTCAGCCCAATCCCCTTCATCTTACCGCTTTTTGGATCATGAAGCGCTTCGGCGGGTCCTTTTGCGACGACATCCATTCTGCCAAACAAATTGGTATTGCCGCCGAAGTTATGCAGCATGTTCCAAATCCAGGGCTTGCCATAAAAGGCTTCTGTACGTTTCCATATGGGTTCAATTTCTGTAGCAAGATCCAGCAAGATCATTTTGTCGTTTGGCACTGCTTTGAGCAGCGCTGCGGTCTGTGCTTCTTTCCAGAATTTTCTGTCACTGTAAAAAAGCCAGCCCTGCATGACCCAGATCGCTTCCGGGTCAGCCTGTCTCATTCCATCGTAAACCCTGCTGCTCAGTCTCCCCAGAAATTCGGGATCATCAGATGGCGGTTCATTCTCATTAAAAGTATCCGCTGAGTAAAGATGGTCTGTTCCCATCAGTTCAGTCTGTTTTTCCAGGAACCGCTTGCCAATGGTTGCAAACATCGGATCTTCCGCATCCAGGATATAGGTGTCTGTAAAGCCATTGGTCCAATTGGTGGCTTTGAGTTTTGCATGGGGGTATTTTTTCCTGAATGATGCAGGTACATGACCGGTAAATGCTGGAAGCACCGGTTTCATGCCCAATGCACGCTGCCGGGTCAGGATTTGCTTCTGCAGTTCGAAATGGCTTTTCATCCAGGAAACCGGTAGGGGACCTCCCCAGCCATCTATATTACCCATCCAGAACCAGCCGAAGTACGCCGGTCCGGTAAAGAAATCCTTCAGGTCTTCATCACCAAAACCCATTTCTTTATACAAAAGATACCAGGTATATTCTTCTCCTGTTATCGCTAAAGGCATATTGATACCATGCAAGGCCATCCAGTCGATTTCCTTCTCCCAGCGCTCCCAGTCCCACCAGCTCATGCTGTAATTGAACGTACAATAGTTCAGATAATACCTGTATTCGTAAGGGGTGTCTTTTCTGATTTTCTTTTGCACCAGCGGAAGCTTTGCCGGGATATTCAGGTTGCTGCCATTCCAGGTGATCTGGCAATGGCAGTATTCAGTTAAGTAATGGTACAAGGCCGATGCAATGGCTACACCGCTACTTCCCCTCAGAATAATCTTAGTGCCCTTGCTTTCAATTTCGAATACATCTCTGCCGTTTTCCGGGGCAATACTTTCTGTGATGAATGAGGTATGGTGATGAGGTAGTGTCCGGGCTATTAATTCCCTTGAAGATTCAAGGTTCGCCTGGGCTTTCACCTTAAAGCCCGCTAAGGTAATGATGGCCACTACTAAATATAAGGCTGACTTCATGGTATATTATTTAAATCTTTAAAAACCATTTTTTGTTGTAAAGGACTTGTAAAATCTTAAGCTGTATGATGAGCACGCCCATCCAAAGTAAAACCGGCTGCCAGTCTTCCATGGCCCGGTTGATGATTCCTCCAAATAGAAACCTGGAGCTGGATTCGAAGTTCACAAGACCATGCGCTGCCAGGTAAATGAGTATGGAGTTGGTGCCCATCCAGATGAAGGGTAAAGACCAGCGCTGATATCCGGAAACATCGATGATATAATAAAATAGGGCAAATAATAAAACGCTCCATCCTCCGGCAAATAACACAAAAGAGCTGGTCCACATGGTCTTATTGATCGGGAAAAATGTGTTCCAGGCAAGTCCGAAAATGAGGAGTACTACTCCAGCAATAAGCAGGAAGAGCGCTTTTCTTTGTGGGCTAAAGGATGGCAGCTCCGATCTTAAAAACTGACCGGTGAATACGCCCAGCAATGCGGAAGCAATTGCAGGTAGGGTCGACAGCAGACCTTCCGGATCGTAAATGGTACGGTGTAGCTTACCTGGTAAGAATTGCTGGTCAATGTAAGCAGATAAGTTTCCTGCGGGGCTTAATATCCCTGCCCCATATCCGGGAACAGGAACAAACAGCATCATGGCACAATACCCGCAAAGGATAAGCCCAAAGCACAGCAGTTGTATTCGAAGCGAACAATTGAGGTAAATGACAGCTGCAAAAAATGTTGCCAGGGCAATTCTGCCAAGCACGCTGGCAAATCGGGTATTTTCATATCCCTGCCATTGGAGCAATCCGTTTACGACCATTCCGAGTAAAATTAACAACAATGTTCTTTTGATCAAAGCCAGGTAAAGTTTCTTTCTGGTGGTAGTTTTCTCAGCTGGCTTCGTGTCGTTAAAATATTTAGAATAAGAAAAAGGCATAGACACGCCGGAGATAAAAATAAACAGCGGAAAGATCATGTCGTAGAAGCTGAATCCATTCCATGGTGTATGGTGCAGCTGATTACTGATGCCGATCATCAGCCCTTCCGGGAAAGAAAGATGATTGTTCGTAGCTATGGTCCAGTCCTGCGCATTGCGGGTCAATCCATGTTTGTTCATGACTACATTTGCGAGACTGTGGAAAATCCCTTCTCCGCTAACGATCCAGAACATATCAAAACCACGTAGTGCATCTAGAGATAGTAGTCGCTTGTTCATGATCCTGTTTCAGCTATGTGTCTCTTCATCGGAAGTGTATCGGGTTTATTAAATATCTGATTTATTAAATATCCAGGTCAATATTAAAAAATTCCCCGGAAGTATTGTTTCCGGAGAATTATTATTTATACATGCACTGTTTTGAAGGCGGTTAGTTGTATCCGTCGTTTTGTACCAGTTTAGGGTTCAAAATCATTGCGGAAGAAGGAATTGGCATTAAACGTCTGCGAACGTCATTGTTTGTTTTGAAACCCCAGGCGCCTTCGTATTTTCCAAAGCGGATCATGTCATTTCTATGCCAGCATTCCCATGCCATTTCCCTGCAGCGCTCTTTGTAAAGGTCTTCGAGTGTAATGCTCGTCCAGGCTGCAGAAGTGGTACGCACTGCACGAAGTTGGTTCACCAAACTCAGGGCTGTCTGACCTAATGTAGGTGTTGCACCGCGCAGGATCGCTTCTGCTTTCATCAACAGAATATCTGAATATCTGAAAATGGGTACATCGTTGTTCTGATTTCTGTTTGAGGAAGTACTGTCACAATAGAACTTGTTGTTTCTGTAGCCCATATTCCAGGCAATTTCGTCATTCCCTGCATCAAATGGTTTAGATGCATCACGTAGGGTTACGTTCGGAGTGATATCTACCTGGTAAGTGATCGGCGTTGCACCATCTGCACCTGTGTAAAACTGATCGTATCCTTTTTTTGTGGTAGGCACAGTTACAGGGACACCAGCATAATCGGTTTGTAAACCTTTAATCCATTGGGCGTTTCTCTTGTCATTCGGATCATTAAAATTTGCGTAATATTCCGGTAGCGTGCTCATGGGTGCGCTAGGTGTATGTTTCAGGCTAAACTTTGCCTGTAAAGAACGAGGAAGAGAGTACCTGGAATAGATCATATAGCCATTACTAAACCCAGGGTCATAAGGGATAGCGAAAATAAACTCTTTAATCTGAGGTCCGTTGTCTATAAAAAACATTTTACGGTAATCGCTTTCCAGTGAATAGGGTGTACCGGTTGCGGCAATGATGGCATCGCACATGGCCACCGCATCATTATAACGTTGGGTTCCCGTATATACTTCAGCATTCAGGTACATTTTTGCAAGTATAGCATAGGCGGTATATTTATTTGGCCTGCCATAAGTTGCGGCCCCTGTAGCTGTACTTAGATTAGGCAATACTTCTTTAAGTTCTGCTTCAATAAAGTTGAATACTTCCAGCCTCGGCTTGGTATCAGGGGGGGTAGTCTCCCCAAAACTGGTCACAATAGGTATATTTCCCCAGAGATCCATCATCATGAAAAATGCCAGGGCACGTGTGGCCCGCAATTCTGCCAGGGCTGTTGTCTTGGCGGTTGATTCCGGCGCATCTTTGAGCAGGTATAAGCTTTGGTTGGCCTTGCTGATTGTACTGGAAAGCCATGACCAGCCACTGTTAACATGTCCATTATCTCTATCCCAGGTATGTTTGTGGTGTTGCTCATAGCGTCCACCGTCATACCAGTTTCCGCCTCTTGCAGGCATGATAGATTCATCTGTGCTCAGTGACTGTAAAAAGAAATAGTCGGTCGAATAATTCTGACGGAACTGGACGTAAACCTGGCCGGTGAGCTGTATGAAATGCTGATCCGTTTGCGGAAAAGTCTCTGGCGTGAGCTGTGTTTCCACTTTTAAATCCAATTTATGACAGGAAGTAAGTACGGTTAGTGATAAAATTGCTCCTGCAGCTATGTTGATAAGATTTTTCATCTTCTTGTGGATTAATTAAATGATACATTCAAACCGAACAGGAAGGTTCTGGTTTTTGGATAAAAGTTATTGGTGTCTACACCTGGTGCCAGACCGCCTTGGTTGATCTCCGGATCAATCCCTTTATAACCGGTGATCACAAACAAGTTGTTTGCTGTTGTATACAGACGCAGTGAACTTACGCCTGGGATGATTCCTTTTTTAAAGGTGTAGCCCAAAGTGGCATTGTCCAGGCGCAAATAGCTGCCATCCTCAATGAAACGGCTGGAATATTTGTAAGAATTGAAATCTGTTGCAGATTCATTTTCTACTTCAACGGGGATATTGGTTAAATGTGCAGTGCTTGGGCGGAACAGGTCAGCTCTGGTTACATTCATGATCTTATTACCCAGAACTGCCCTCACGAAAACACTCAGGTCAAAATTCTTGTACCTTACGTTATTATTCCATCCGATCAATGCCTTAGGCTGTGCGTTGCCTACTACATAATAGTCTGTTTTGTTCAGAAGGTTTTGAGTTTTGATATTTCCAGCGGCATCGTAATACTGAGAAACACCATTGGCATCTTTACCCGCGTAT
>CBFGNP010000137.1:0-8327 GCA_965650095.1 uncultured Pedobacter sp.
CATGATGCGCGCGCCGGAGCGTACACGGTAATTCTCGGCACCAGGTGTGCAGGATAATTCAGGATACGAACTGATGGCTGCAAGACTATGACCGGGTACATCGATTTCCGGCAATATATTTACAAATCTGTCCTTTGCATATTGTACCAGTTCCCTGATGTCTTCCTGGGTGTAAAAACCTCCGTAATTACGGGGCTCATCCGCAGTCGGAGGTATAAAATTGCCGAATTCACCTACTTTCCTAACATTCCATGCACCTACTTCTGTTAGCTTAGGCAGACCCTTAATTTCTATCCGCCAGCCTTCATCATCTGTTAGGTGTAAATGAAGGAGGTTGTATTTGTAGCGCACCATGGCGTTGATGTATTGTTTTACTTCATCCTTTGTAAAAAAGTGACGGGCAACATCAAACATTAATCCCCTCCAGCCCAGGCGGGGGTAGTCCGTGATTTCAACACATGGCGCTTTCCATTCTATGCCTTCAATCACCTCTTTGCTTTCAATCTCTTTGGGAAACAACTGAAGCAAACTTTGAACGCCGTAAAAAAGTCCGGCCGGTTTGTTCGCTTTTATCGTGATGTGGTTCGGTGTAACAGTTAAGAGATATCCTTCATTGCCCAGCGTATGATTGGCTTTATCGTTTAGTATTAACCTGATATTTGCAGTTTCTGATTTAGTGCTGATGGCAGAGACGTAACTGCCCGTTGGGAGAGAAAGTCTTTCCTGCAAAAAGGCGAGGATCTGCTGTGTTTCGGGTACTGCAGGGTACTGTATGGTAACATTGGCCGGTAGAATAAAATAACCTTCACCTTTAATAACGGCTACCGGTTCGGGTATGATGGCGATTTCAGGAACTGCATTTAAGGGATTGACAGGTTCAAGAGGTATTGTGGTTTGTGGAGCTGAGGTCTGGCCAATAGCCGAATAGCTTACAAGGAAAAGAAACAATAGCGCAAGGATATTCTTCATTTAATAATGTTTTAATGGATGATAATGCTTAGAGTAGCTGCAATTTAGCAATTACTTCAATGCATCTAAAATAGTGAATAGCTTCTTGTTGATACCCGAACCGGAATAGTTGTTGACGTTAATGACAACAATATACCTGCTGCCAGCAGCACTAGTATGGTAACCGGCGAAAGCTGAAACATCGTTTATGGAACCACTTTTTATTTTCATACCGTTATATTCAGGGAAGGCCCGGTAATAGTCGCTGAACCAGCTTTCTCTTTGGGCCTCAAAGAGAATGTGGGCCATGGCCATTGTGGTCACGCGGTTACCCGGCGACAAGCCGCTTCCATCAATGATGTTCAAAGCGTTTTTATCTATCCCTTTATTTGCCCAAAAATTAATTACGGTTGAAGTGCCATTGGCAGTAGTGGCTGCTTTTCCTGATTTTAGCGCAATGGTTTTTAACAAGGTTTCCCCATATAAATTGATGCTTTTTTTCAAGAACCAATAAGTGATTTCAGCTAGATTAGGAGAAGTAATGGTGCTGATCTTTTGTTTAATGTCGGCAATGGGCTGGTTGTTTAAAGTCATCAAGCGTGTAGTGGTTGCGGGCTGCGTGGTTATGATCCCCAATTGATTTAAGGTATCCTGCAGGCGGAAAGCGCAATCAAATGCTGGATCGGGTATTGCAGCCGAAATGCCTGGTTTGCCAATTCCAATCCCCCAGGATCCTCTTAAATAAACGGTACTGCTATAAGGTGGTAAAAATGCATAGGCTCTATCACCTGTTCCCGGAGCGCCGGTTTTAAGTTCATTAACGATTTTGAGATAGGGGGTTTCAGGAACTGTTTTTAAAATTCTGATCTCATCGTTTATTCTGGAGCCAGGTTTCAAATGGATATCAAACTGGTTTTCACGCCAGGATAATCCGGATGTGCCCGCTCCATAATAATTTCCAATATCCTGCCAAATCCAGCCTTCAGGAGTGGTTTGTGTGCCAAATGCCCGATCATCACCGACAATAGCACCTTCTATTTTTTTGATGCCAGCTTTTTTAATGGCTGTCGCCCACTCCGTTAGAACAGTGTGCGACTTGTTCTGGTAGCGGTCAGAACCCAAGGTTGGATCTCCGCTGCCGAGAATGATCAGATCTCCTTTTAAAACGCCGTCAGGAGTTATATTTCCACTATAAGCCAGGGTGGTTTGATATTGAAAATCCTTTCCCAAAATACTGAATGCTGTTGCTGCAGTGATCACTTTTAAAGTTGATGCCGTTGCCAGGCCAAGCTGCGCGTTACGTGTAAACAGAGACTTACCGGTATTTGCATCCAGAACACACAAGGATACGCTGGCATTTTTAACCTGAGGGTCGGATAGGAAAGAATCGTATGCCCTTTCCAATTTCTGCATCGCTGTTTGAGCAAATGAAGCCCCAACTGAAAGAAAAAACAGGAACTGGGCTATAAAAAGCTTTTTAATCATATGCTTTAAAAAAAAAGTGATGTATGTATAGCTACCTGGCGCTATTCATACATCACTTAAACGTTTATATTTATAAAATTATACCAATTGTTTTTTTACCAGGTATTCCGCAATCTGAACAGCATTCGTTGCAGCGCCTTTGCGCAGGTTGTCTGCCACTATCCACATGTTCAGCGTGTTTGGTAAAGATTCATCACGTCTTATCCTTCCAACGAATACTTCGTCTTTTTCATGCGCGTCTTTAGGCATCGGATATTTCAGATTAGCGGGATCGTCAACCAGGATAATACCTTCGGTATTGGCCAACAGGTTTTTTATCTCGGCTACATCAAAATCATTTTCAAATTCAATATTTACAGATTCTGAGTGACCACCCATTACAGGGATACGTACTGTTGTAGCGGTAACCTTAATGCTGTTGTCACCCATGATCTTCTGAGTTTCCAATATCATTTTCATCTCCTCTTTGGTGTATCCGTTGTCCTGGAAAACATCAATTTGGGGAATAACGTTCAAGTCAATAGGGTAGGCATAAGCCATTGGCCCGTCAGCAATACCTTTACGTTCATTCATCAGTTGTTCAACAGCCTTCACACCGGTTCCGGTTACCGACTGGTAGGTGGAAACAACCACACGTTTGATCTTATATTTATCATGAAGCGGCTTCAAGGCCACTACCATCTGGATCGTTGAACAGTTCGGATTGGCGATGATCTTGTCATCGGCAGACAATTCTGCTGCATTTACTTCGGGTACAACCAGCTTTTTCGATGGATCCATGCGCCATGCAGATGAATTATCGATCACTGTGGTGCCCACTTCAGCAAAACGTGGCGCTTCCGCCAAAGAGGTGCCACCACCTGCAGAAAACAAGGCAATGTCAGGTCTCATCGAAATTGCAGTATCCATGTTTACAACAGCATACTTCTTACCCTTGAAAGTGATTTCCTTACCAACACTCTTTTCAGAAGCCACAGGGATCAATTCGGTTAACGGGAAGTTACGCTCTTCTAATACTTTTAACATTACGGTGCCTACCAGACCGGTGGCGCCAACTACTGCAATTTTCATGTTTTTAATGATTTGTTTTAATTGTCATGAAGCTATCTTCAGCAAAAGCCGCTGATGGCCTCATTTTCTCTGATTTGTTGTTTTACTTGTTTTTAGTTACTCGTTCAATTGTAGTTATGGTGAAATAATAAGTCCCCAAATATGGGCATTTTTTTACTCATAAAAAAAAGGGATTGGCTTTTGGTAACCGATCCCTTTTTGATTTCCTGAGATATGCCTATTAAATCAGTTCACGGTCTACATAATCAAAGCTCTGCTTAATGCTTACAAACGGATCCTTGGAAAAGTTCTCCTGCTCCACAATTAAGTGCTCAAGACCCGCCTGTTTGGCATGTTTGTAAATGTTTTTGAAGTCTATGGTACCAGAGCCAACTTCCGTATTGATCGCGTGGTTGGCTTTGTCCATATCTTTCACATGCCACATCACGAAGCGGCCCGGGTATTTGTTAAACAAAGCAACCGGGTCATTTCCTGAACGTACAACCCAGTACAAGTCCATTTCAAACCGGATCTGGTCCTTGTCTGTACCGTTCAGCATAATTTCATAACCGGTAGCATCGCCTTCAAACTTTTTGAACTCAAAATCATGATTGTGATAGGCTAGTTTTAAGCCTGACTGACTTACCAGCTCTGCGGCTTCATTTAAGCGTGCAGTTATTTTTTTGTAGTCGTCCAGCTTTTTTCTGATCGGCTCACCTAAGTAGGCAACTGTAAAATAATGATTATCAACCGCTGCTGCCCCAGCTATCAGTGGCTTCAGCAATTCCTTATTACCAGTGGTGATAAAGTCATCAATGCCGAAATGGCCGCTGGGAGATGTTAAGCCATTTTCCTTCAGCAGGCTTTTGAATGAAACCGGGTCCATTCCCCAGTATCCACCTGCTTGTGAGTAGCCATAGGTTTCTACTTCCTTGTAGCCGGCCGCAGCAATTTTTTCTATGATGCCTTTTACATCTTTACCGATCTGATTTCTGAGCGTATATAGCTGCAGGCCAATATTTCTTTTTTCTGTAGCAGCGCTACACGCAAAGGATGGTATTAAAAGTGCTCCTGCAGCGGCAAGGCCTGCCTGCTTGAGAAAAGTTCTTCTTGACTTCATAGGATTGGAATTAAACGTCGCAAATATTTACGGCGTCTCTTAGTGATTTCAGTTTGTCTGCATATTTAGGAATGAATTCCTGTGCCACATAGCCTTTAAATCCGGTTGCAACTATCGCTTTCATGATCGCTGGATAAAATAATTCCTGAGTATCATCGATCTCGTTCCGGCCGGGTACGCCAGCAGTGTGGTAATGAGAAATGTATTGGTGATAGGTATTGATATTGCTGATCACATTGCCTTCATCAATCTGCATATGATAAATGTCGTACAGCAGTTTGAAATTTTCGGAGCCTAACCTTTTCGCCAGTTCAGCGCCCCAGGCAGTATGATCGCATTGATAGTCCTTATGGTTTACTTTGCTGTTCAACAGTTCCATCACCAGCACCACACCATGCTTTTCAGCTAAAGGAAGTACTTGTTTTAGTCCTTCAACGCAATTTTTCAAGCCTGTTTCATCATCTTTTCCTCGCCTGTTTCCGCTAAAGCAGATCAGCTGGGTGTAGCCGGCCGCTGCAACTTTAGGGATCATCTCCGAGTAGTTTTTGATCAGCATGGGATGAAACTGCGGATCATTCCATCCGTCAACCAGGTTAATCTCTGCGCCGTTGCACATAGACGAATACAGTCCATGCTTTTTTAAGGTTGGCCAGTCTTTAGGACCTACCAGATCAATCGCTTTAATTCCTATCTTTTTTGCTTCGATACACAGGTCGTCCAGCTCCATTTTTCCAAAGCACCACCTGCATACGGAGTGATTTACGTTTCCTTTTAGCATATTGGATTTTTGTTGTTCCAAAGCAAAAGCGGGAATTGCTGCCGAGACACCCAGGGCGGCTGTTCCGGCAACAATATTTTTCAGTGCAGTTCTTCTGCTTACTTCATTATTCATTTTCAATAGTATTATAATTTGTTGTCAGCGGTATCTGCTGATTATTATTGTCTTTAAGCTTCGATCTTCTTTTTATCGTTAAAAAAGAGGGCGAAAAGTAAGAACACAGCAAAAGCAATGCCCGAAGGGATGATCCAGACCATTTTCCAGTCGAACGAGCCGTCTGCAAGTTTATAAGTATCCGTAATCAGCCCAGCTACTTCAAATCCGATCAACATCCCCAGGCCGTATGTCGCCAGTGTAATCAGGCCCTGAGCAGAACTTTTGTATTTCTCACCTGCTGCGGCGTTGGTATAGATCTGTCCGGATACAAAGAAAAAGTCATAACAGATACCATGAAGGGCGATACCAATGATCAGCATAAAGCTCAGATCGCTTGCATTTCCATATGCAAACAGCGCATAGCGGATACCCCAGGCTAACATACCGACCAATATTGTTTTTTTAAATCCAAACCTGGTAAAAAATACCGGCAGCAACAACAAGAACAATACTTCCGAAATCTGCCCGATGGTCATTTTTCCCGTTGGATTGTCCATGCCTACATTTGACAGAAAAGGATGTGCATTCTGATAATAGAAGGCCAGTGGAATACAGATCAGAATTGATGAAATAAAGAATATTGCAAAGTTCTTGTCTTTTAAAAGTTTTAAAGCATCCAGACCTAAAATTTCGGAAAGCTTCACTTTCTCTCCCGTAGAAACTTTAGGTGGGGTTTTAGGTAACATAAAGCTAAATAAGCCCAATATTAAAGAAACCACAGCGCCCATCATAAAGGTGTTTTTCAGCATGCCGTCTTTTACAGCTCCTTCGCTGTCCCAGTGAAATACAAAACTGATCAGTAATCCTGCTGCAATCCAGCCGATGGTGCCCCATACCCTGATGGTGGAGAACTCCTTTTCGGGGTCTTTCATCTGGTTAAAGGAAACAGAGTTTACCAGCGCAAGTGTTGGCATAAAAAGGATCATATAAGCCAAAACATAAGGATAAAATACCGTTATATCCGTAGCATTATACATTTGGTACATTAAAAAAGCACCAGCCAGATGTAATATGCCGAGGATCCGCTCCGCATTAAAATACCGGTCGGCAATTAATCCGATAATAAAAGGAGCAATAATCGCACCCCAGGATTGGGTTGAAAATACGGAAGCTGACTGAGCACCTGTAGCACTCAGGTTATTCCCAAGAAAGGTTCCCAAGGTAACAAACCATGCGCCCCAGATAAAAAATTCCAGGAACATCATAGTTGATAATTTGATGCGGTTGTTTAAGTTCATGTTTGGTTTTTATTTCTTTAGACTGATTATAGCTGCTTGATCATGACGTTGCGGTACCATACTTCATTTCCATGATCCTGAAGTGCGATTTTCCCGGATTTAAACGTCCCCCAAGCCGGCCAGCCTGCAAATTTACTCCCTGCAACAAGGCTTTTCCAATTATCATCCCAAAGGGTAGTTGACACGACTTTAACACCGTTCAGGTATTGCTCGAGCTTGCCATCTTTGCAAATGATTTCTGCCGTATTCCATTCCCCAACAGGTTTTACGGGTTCAGAACTGCTTTTTACCAGGTCGTATAGGTCCCCGGCCCTGTGTTTGGTGATTTTACCATCAGGGTGGCCGTCGTTGTCCAGAACCTGCATCTCTAAACCAGTGCTATAGGTCTGGTGATATTTAGCCGCATCTTCCTTTACATAATAAATGATTCCGCTGTTGGCCTTAGGTGCAACCTTCCAGTCAAGTTTTAAATGAAAATTGCTGTATTCATTATCAGTGACCAGGTCTCCGCCTCCACTTTTGTCACCATTCGGATCAAGATGCAGGGCGCCGTTTTCAACTTTCCATTTCGAGCCTACGATCGTTTTGCCGTAGGTATGCCAGCCTTTCGTAGTTTTACCATCAAATAATTTAGTAAATCCTTTTTTCCCCGATTGGGCTTTTGTGATGCCACCAGCCATAACCGAAGTTAATATGATTGCTGAAAAAATATATTGTTTCATCTATTTATTTTGCTTTTATTGATCATTATTAATAGTTATTCGTCCCTGTCATGAGCTCGCGAGCTAAACCCCGAGCGACCAACCCTTGCGGTACTCGCGTTTTACGAACTGGTTCGCTTCATCAAAATTGGTTATCCTCATATTGGCATTGTCCCACAGTAATTTGATGTTCCTTCCAGGGTATTTAATTTTTCCTTCCCCGTTTTTACGCTGAATGTCTGTACCTCTGATCGCCAGATTTGCCATAAGCAGTGATTCCGTAAGTGGCCCTGCAATTGAAAACGGAGAACTTACCTCTTTCTTGCCATGACCTGCAATACAGGCTTCCACCCACTGTGCATAATGTCCATCGGCACCATTTGGAACGCGTGCAAATTTCTGTGCTATTTTGAGGTTTTCATTTCTGCTTAGCGGGATCAGGCGCGGATTCGCACCGTAAGTGCTGGACATCATTTTACCTTTGGTACCCACAAACAAGGTCCCGTTGCCGCCATCACCGAATGTATCATTGGCACCTAATTCTTCTGGTCTTTCAGGCTGAATGCCGCCGTCCATCCAGTGAACGGTAATGTCGCCCAGCGTCTTTTCGGTTTTCGGAAATTTCAGGGTAACATGGCTGGATGGGGGACAGCTCTCCGGAAAATAGCCACGTTTAAACTCGTCGACATAGACCGTCCCTACACTGGCCTGAACCTCGGTTGCATATTTTAACTTTAAAACACTGAAAGGTGTCTCTAACAGGTGACAGCCCATGTCTCCTAATGCACCGGTTCCGTAATCCCACCAGCCGCGCCAGTTAAAGGGAACCAGTTTATTGACATAGTCCTTAT
>CBFGNP010000138.1:0-8323 GCA_965650095.1 uncultured Pedobacter sp.
CATACAGGTTTATATTTGGTTAGAATAGAGGAGAGCTTGGATGAGTCGCCTCTTTCTTTTTTTATAGGGGTTTTGTTTGCTCTGTAACAGCATTTTTGAGATAAGGCTGACTTTCGGCGTATTGCTGTAGCGGACTGCAGGACTTAGCTAAAAAATACGATAGCGATGATAGCCCCGATCCAATATAATGCATCTATAGCCCCTATAGCTTCTTTCCAGGTTTTTTGTCGTTTATTCTGCATCTATCTAAGTTATAAAATTATAATTGGTCTTCAAAGTACAACTTGAAACCGAGGAATTGTCCAATGTTCTCGCACTGATCCAATGACCATTCCAACACATTTACGGCTTAAGCCACCACTTTTGTGACTGGGGATGATAACAGGAGAAGTAAAAATTCCAAGAAAAGGTTTAAAGCACTGTAATCATGCCTAGATATTGACTGTTGCTCCTTCGTTTTCTGTCTTCAGCTACAAAAGCAAGATACACGTGAACAGATTTCCCGGAAAAGGCTTCAGCAGTAAATATGCCACTCTCCTGCTGCCGCTTTGCAGCAGCAGTATCAAACTCCGCTGATCCCGCGTCAATATCATATAACATAAACATCGCCCGGTCATCGTGCTCCCACCTGCCGCCTGACCATCTGAAAGTAACGGTACCTGGACTTTCAGAAACTGCACTTGCCGTTTCCGCAAGATCCATTAATAGCCATTAAATCTAATTTATAATGAAGAAATAGATAATGCAATCATTGTAAAGCGTTAACATTAAACAAAAGTATTTTATTAAGGATTAAACAAGGAATATACAGGCAATTGCCCCTGTTAAGCCCCTGTTTACCCCGTGTTTTTTCCCTGTTATACGTCTATACCAAATAGTCAACTAACCGAAAATACCAAACCCACAATTTACTTAAACAATATTTATTAACATGAAATTAATCAAGAACACTTCCTGATGCACATTTCATCCAAGCACTGAAAAAAAATACTTACTGATGCACTGATCATCAGCAATATAACAAATAAACACAGGATTCCAACTATTATTCTATTTAGATCATTAGAGGTGTCAATATGCAGTTTAATCAGACCTTACGTAGACCAGATATCTACTTTCATCAATTGGCTTCTATTTTATATATTGTGGTTTGCTTATAATTCTGCCCTGGCCTCAAAACCGTATCTGGAAATGCAGGAATATTAATGGCATTAGGATGATGCTGAGTTTCCACACAAAATGCACCGAAGGGATGATAATCTTTTCCGCCTTTGCCACCTTTTGTATCCAGATATTTAGCAGTATAAAAATGTGCAACCGGCTCTGTCGTATAAACTGAAAACTTCAAACCGCTTTCAGGTTCATAAGTTTCGGAGGCTAAGCCAAGCTCCCCATAAGATTTATCCAGCACATAAGTCTGATCATAACCTTCTTGAGGATCCCAATCCTGCCCTATTGCCTTATCGCCAAGGAAATCATGTAACGTGCCATCTACCGGAATCAACTTACCAGTAACTACATAATTATCATCCTGCTCAAGGTAATGGCTTGCGGGCATCCTGTGAATGTGTGTCGCCACAGTACCACCCCCAGGCGAAAGGTTAAAATAACTATGATGAGTAAGATTTACCGCCGTAGGCACATCTGTTGTTGCTTTAAAGTCCAAAATCAACTCATTTTCATCGGTCAGCTTAAAAGTAAGCTGAACTGTAAGTGTCCCAGGAAAGTTCTCTTCTCCCGCCGGACTTACATATTGCAGTGTAACACTAGGATCAATGGTTGATAATACATCCCACACCTTCCTGTCAAACCCCAGGTCACCACCATGTAAGCAATCCCCCCCCTTAGCTTGTGAAAGCTGGTAGGTCACCCCGTCTATACTAAATCTACCATTCTTAACGCGGTTGGCATAACGCCCTATGACAGCGCCCAAATAAGGATAATTAGCTAAATAATCTTCGCTGACATACTGATCAACGTCATCAAAACCCAAAACAATATCCTGTTTCTGGCCATGTTTATTGGTAACTTCAAACTTATTCAATATGGCACCATAATTATATATCTTGACATAAGTGCCCTGGCTGTTGGTTAGTTCTATGGCCAAAACCTCTTTTTCGTCAATAAATTTTCCAGTCTTAATAAGCGTTTTTTTCATCCGTATATAGTTTGTTTTTGTATCCGTATCTTTTTTGTTTATTCAATAATCTGTTCAATAGTATTCAGACTGCCTCGATTGTCTGGCAGTTTGGTGGAAGATCATGAGTTTTTATTTTATTTTTTCTTCGGGTGTAAACTCAGGATGCATCATAAATTGTATATTAGGCACTTATTTATTGCTAATCGCAAACAATACTATCAATACTTTAACTTAAAACAAAACCAAACTTAAAATATTACAATGAAAGCGGAATTAATTAATAAGTTCTTAGAGAAATACGGTCATGAGCCAACAGCAAATTATTTTACCCCTGGTCGTGTAAACCTAATTGGAGAACATATTGATTATAACGGCGGGCTGGTCATGCCTTGTGCCGTTACACTCGGGACCTGGTTGAGCATGGCACCCAACAATGACAATGTTATCAGATTTAAAAGCTTAAACTTCCCCGAAGAGCGGGAATTCGAATTGCAGTCCAGCTACACCAAAACCGGTTCGGAATGGTACAATTATCCACTAGGTGTTTTTCATGAGGTCTTAAAAAAATACGAAATTACCACCGGGCTAGACCTATTGTTTTTTGGCAATATTCCGATCGGGTCTGGATTATCATCTTCTGCTTCTATTGAGGTGGTTATGGCTTATGCTTTAAACAGTTATTTCAACCTGGGGTACGAAAAAGTAGAGATCCCTTTACTTGCACAGAAAGTTGAAAATGAGTTTATCGGTGTAAATTGTGGCATTATGGACCAGTTTGCAGTTGCATTCGGGGAAACGGATAAAGCCATCGTGTTAAATTGCGATACACTGGAATACAATATAGTTGATTGCAACCTGGGTGATTATTCATTGGCTATTATAAATACCAACAAGCCACGGAAGCTTGCTGAATCTAAATACAACGAACGCGTTGCAGAATGTCAGACGGCCTTAAAGCAACTTAATCAGGAAATCACCTTAAATAATTTATGTGAACTGACTGCAGAAAAATTCGCACCATATAGTCACCTAATTACAGATCCTACAGTTTTAAAACGTGCAACTCACGTCATCCAAGAAAACGACCGGGTTAACCGCGCTGCAAAAGCTTTAAATGAAGGTAACTTAGTAGAATTCGGACGACTGATGTATGCATCGCATCAGTCATTAAAAGATCTGTATGAGGTTACGGGTGCAGAACTGGATGCAGTCGTTGAATTCTGTTCCGCTTATGAGCACGTAATCGGGGCACGCATGACAGGTGCCGGTTTTGGCGGCTGCGCCATCGCCCTGCTCAAAAAAGGACAGGAAGCAGATTTCACCAAAAAACTAACAGACTTTTATGTAGCGCGCATTGGTTATCCGGCTACTGTTTACATCAGCGAAATTGGTAATGGTGCTTCGGTAATTTAATTTTATTTTTGCGGCATGCAAAAACTAAAATTAGATGACCTCAACCGTGTAAGTATTGATGAATTTAAGGAGCAGGAAAAACTTCCGGTGGTTGTAGTGCTCGACAATGTACGCAGTATGCATAATATTGGCTCTGTTTTTCGGACTGCTGATGGTTTTGCTGTAGAAGGTGTTTATTTATGTGGCATTACAGCGCAACCTCCTCACAGGGAAATAGAGAAAACTGCTTTAGGCGCTACCCGGTCCGTCACATGGCGGTACTTTGACACCACGCCTGAAGCAGTTACTGCTTTAAGAAACGAAGGATATCAGATCATCGCCATAGAACAAGCCAAGAACAGTACCATGTTAAATATCTTCAGCCCTTCAAAATCAGAAAAATACGCTTTGATTTTCGGGAATGAAGTAAACGGGGTAAGTGACGAGGTCATGGCTCAAATTGATGAATGTATTGAGATCCCGCAGTTTGGTACTAAACATTCCTTTAACATTGTGATCTCCGCGGGAATTGTGCTTTGGGATTTCTTTGCTAAATTAAGGTTATAAAAATCTGTTAACAGGTCAGAATTTCACCCTTAGTCCAACACCTAGCTGAAAGATATCATCAATCTTAAGTGCGGAAGTATTTTGCAGGTAGTTGATCAGGTAATAATCATTGGTATTGGCCTCGATATATAAGCCTAGTGCACGGATGCCTTTATTTTGCAATAGTGGCGGGGGATCCAGTTCAATTTCACTGTTAAAAGAAAGGTGTGGCCGGATCGCTTCAGACCAGTAATAATAATCTCCAGGGTATTGGCCAGAAGGGAAAGCTACACTCAGGTCCTTGTGAAAGGTATAACTCACAAAAAAACCCGGATTAAATGGGTAAAGCCTTCCCCAGTCTTTTAAAGCTATTTGCCAGGGCTTGTAAGCTAATTTCACCGTTGCAATATGCAATTCGCCTCCTTTACTTTCAGGCACATATCCATAATGAAAAGAAAGGTTACCTCTTTTATTACCAAAAATTTCATAACCCGCGCCTGCGCTTAAATAGCCAATACTCCCGGCATACTGCACAACGGCTTCATCAGGAATTAAGAACTGTAATTTTTGTGCATACGTCGTTAAGGTACTCCCGATCAGCACCATCAAAAAGGCTATGTTATATTTAAAAGGATACACGCTCAAAACTTAATTTATTATTTACAACCTGGATAACTAAAAATTCTCTGTTACCGATGGCACTGGTAACGATATATGGAATGCCTGAATCGTCGGGATAGAACAATTCGTAATTGTGCGTATGAGCATTAAGAGAAGCAAGAAATCCAGGCGTCTGGGCAAAAGCAGCCTTATACTCCTCTTTTAACTTACTGTCGAAATCCAGGGAATTTACTGGTACATGCGATATGCCTATATAAGCCGTTACGCCCGGAGCTGATTTAAGTTGTTCTTTCACCCAGGGGAGATCCGGCACCTGTCCGTTAAAATCGTATTCCCGGCTATTCGTATCATGACAAATAAATTTAACTCCGCCATAAACGAAGGAGTAGTTTAACTCGCCAAACATATTTTTGAAAGATTCTCTGCCCCTGCCAGTTTCATCATGATTTCCAATCACGGCGACACAAGGCATCTTGAGGTCCTCCAAAGTCCTCGAAATCCAGACCATCTCCTTGAGCACTCCAAATTCGGTGATGTCACCGTCCAGCACGACAAAGTCGATTCCGGGAATTGCATTTATGCTTCTGCAAAGTTCAACGGTCTCATCGCGCGACTTCTGACTATCGCCCGTTAAAACGAATTTTACCGTATCATCTCCTACTCCGTTCCCCAACTGCTTTAAATTATTAGCATTTATATCCTTCATGGAAAGACGGTCGAATGTCTGGTTTGGACTGAATTCGAAGTGGTTACAGCCGACTAAAGCCACACCTATAAAAAACAACAAGTATCTTCTCATAACCTTACAAAGGACAGGGTTATGAGGTTTCTTTTTGTCAGCTTAAATTCATAGTTTTTTATTTTACGCAACTCCAGATATGAGCGCTTTCCCAGCTACAAACCATAAAAAAGCCCCGGTAAAATTACCGAGGCCTCTTGTGTTATATCAATCGATTAAGCATAGGGGATTCCATCTTTTGAAGGCAGGCTGCTGTGCCCCATCAGATATTGGTCTACCTTACGGGCAGCTTCCCTTCCCTCAGATATTGCCCAAACAACCAGTGATTGTCCACGGCGCATATCACCGGCAGCGAATATCTTGCCGATATTGGTCTGATATTTACCTTCTTCAGCCTTAACATTACCTCTGTTATCTACTTCTACTCCCAACTTTTCAATCAATCCTTCTTTCTGCGGATGTAAGAAACCCATAGCGAGCAATACAAGCTGACAAGGCAGATCGCGTTCTGTACCCGGTTTTTCTTTGAAATTCAAAGGACGGCCAGTTGCATCAATATCCCATTCTACATCTACAACCTTTACTGCTTTAAGGTTTCCGTTCTCATCTTTAATGAACTCCTTGGTGTTCACGCCCCAGCCTCTTTCGCAGCCTTCCTCATGCGAAGAAGTGACTTTCAGCAACATCGGATAAGTGGGCCATGGCATATTAGCTGTACGGCTCTGCGCAGGCATTGGCATGATCTCGAACTGGGTTACCGATTTAGCACCCTGACGGTTTGAAGTACCGATGCAATCAGATCCGGTGTCACCGCCACCAATTACAATCACATCTTTACCAGTAGCCAGGATATCTTCATCTTCTACTTTAAAGTTCTTAACCCTCTTATTTTGCTGCTTTAAAAAGTCCATCGCAAAATGCACTCCTTTGGCATCCCTTCCTTTTGCAGGAAGATCACGCGGAATGGTAGATCCACCAGCAAGGATAATCGATTGAAAATCTCTTAGCAAGGTATTCAATTCCACATTCACACCTACGTTTGAGTTACATTTAAATACGATCCCCTCTTTTTCCATCAAGGCAATACGACGCGTTACCACATCCTTTTGCAATTTGAAATCAGGAATACCATAATTCAGCAAGCCACCCGGTGTGTCGTCACGTTCAAAAACAACCACCTCGTGTCCGGCTTTATTCAATTGAGCAGCTGCTGCAAGTCCAGCAGGACCTGAACCAATAACCGCAACCTTTTTACCTGTACGGATCAAAGGTGGCTCTGCTTTAATGTATCCCTTGGCGAAGGCCGTTTCTATAATGTGTTTTTCAATTTCTTCAATCGACACAGGCGATTTGTTGATTCCCAATACACATGCTGATTCACACGGTGCAGGACAGATACGGCCTGTAAACTCCGGGAAGTTATTGGTACTCAACAGAATGGTTGATGCCAGCTGCCAGTCTCCTTTATATACGGCTTCGTTAAATTCGGGTATTACGTTGCCCAGCGGGCATCCCGACTGGCAAAATGGAACACCACAATCCATACACCTGGCGGCTTGTGTGTTCACCTGTTCGGCTTCGAAAGCCTGCACAAACTCATTGTAATGTGTTAAACGAGCTTTAGCATCTTCTTTTCCAGGAGCAGTTCTTTCATACTCTAAAAATCCGGTTACTTTTCCCATTATTATATTTTTGAATTATTAGTTATGGTCATTTTATTATTGTTTTTGGTATCTGATCAGTCGTTTAAACTTTAACTTCCTGAGCTCGGTTCTGCAACACTGCTTTGTATTCTTTAGGGAATACTTTAATGAAGTGTGCGGACTGAGTTGTCCAGTCATTTAAGATAAACTTAGCCAGATCACTGGCAGTAAGCTGAATATGTCTCTTCAACAATACACTGATCCTCAGCTCATCCTGCTCGTCAAGTGGATCAAGGTCTACCATCTCTTTATTGCATTTGCTGGCAAAATCACCTTTCGAGTCGTAAACCCATGCAATACCACCACTCATACCGGCCGCAAAGTTACTTCCGGTACCGCCAATTACAAGCACTTCTCCGCCGGTCATGTACTCGCAACCGTGGTCTCCCAATCCTTCAACAACTGCTGTCGCACCCGAGTTCCTTACTGCAAAGCGCTCACCTGCCTGTCCGCGTACAAACAATTCTCCAGACGTTGCACCATATAAAGCTACGTTACCAATAATGATGTTCTGTTCCGGTACATATTTAATGTTGCTGAATGGATAGATGGCTAATCTTGCTCCTGAAAGTCCCTTACCCACATAGTCATTCGCTTCCCCTTCCAGTTGTAACGAAATCCCTTTGGTTGCAAAAGCTCCAAAACTTTGTCCGGCTGAACCTTTAAATTTAAAGTTGATGGTATCAGCAGGTAAGCCCTGGCTTTTATAAATTTTAGAAACCTCATTAGAAAGCATAGTACCAATTGCACGGTTCGTGTTTTTCAGCTCAAATTCCTTGTAAATAGGCTCTTTGCTCGTCAGTGCTGGTTGCGCAGCTTTAATCAGTTCATGATCCAAAACCTCAGATAATCCATGATCCTGTACTTGAGTCTGGTATAAACTCAATCCATTATCTTTTGCTTTGTATAAGATAGCAGAAAGATCAAGATCTTTTAATTTCCAGTCGCTTTTGTCAATCGGGCGCACACTTAAAGCATCAGCCTGTCCAACCATTTCCTGTACAGTTCTAAAACCAAGCTCTGCCATAGTCTCTCTTAACTCTTCAGCTAAGAAATAGAACAGGTTCACTACGTGCTCAGGTTCGCCGGTAAACAGCTTCCTTAGATTCGGATCCTGTGTAGCCACACCAACCGGACAAGTATTTAAATGACACTTACGCATCATGATACAACCCGATGTTA
>CBFGNP010000139.1:0-8291 GCA_965650095.1 uncultured Pedobacter sp.
TTGATCAGCTTACCGACTCTTCCATCCCGTCCTTTACATCAAACTGCCAGAACAGGCCGCTATTTAGTTGTCTTTGTGTTTCCCATTTGGCATAATCTGCATCCAACGCTGGTAAAATGCGTTTTAAATGTGCTGCATCCGGAGTTACCAGATAGTTCTGATAAACGGCGTCATCTATCCAGCTGCTAAACTGGTGAAACCGCTGCTTGCTTTGTCCAACATCGGCATGGTACAGCCAGAAATCAATATATTCCTTTAAGTAATCCGTATTCTTCAGCCAGCGGCCTTCATAGATATGATGCCCCAAAGCACAGCTGATGGAATTGTATTTGCCGGCATGTTTAACCGGTTCAATAAACTCTGTAAAAATAAAGCCTTCCGGTGTTTTCACCAGATGCTTGCGGAAGGACCACCAACGGTAATAATAGTTTCTTTCCAGTACCTCGTCCGGACATTCCAGTAAGGGAACATTTTGTGCCAGCCAGTCGAACGACTGCGCATTAGGAACGAAGTTCTTTACCGCTTCGGTATCGATGGAATTGAAATATTCCACATATTTTTTAAGCTTTGCCGTCGCCCGGCCCTGCTGTGCATAAAGTCCTGTTCCTGCACAGAGGAGCAAGGTCATCATTATCAGTTTTTTTAAATTCATCTGTTTCTTTTGTGTTTTTATTTATCAGATGGAACCTTTAATACGTCATCGTTATTCAAACAACCAGTCGATATCTTTTCCTTTTCCATCCAGCCCTGCGTTATAGATTCGCATGTTCTGCCCTTCACTGATAAAACCAAGGATCATACAGGCGCCTTTGCCTAAAGTTAAGGTATTTGTCCCGGCTTCAAAGGAATAGGCATGTATGTTAACCGGTGGATATCCTTCTAAAACCAAGGCGTTGGAAATTTTTATTTCCGACTGCCCATAGTTATCTGCGCTGGCATCAGTTTCCAGTTCCGGGGCGGACAGATAGGACGGGCCTTTTTATTGAAAAACCCCACCAGTACTTTTACCGGAGCATTGCTGCTGAACTTTATTGTGGTACCGGATTTTATCTGCTCTGCTTTAGTCAGTTTTATACCTTTAAGGCCCAGGAGCTGTTCTGTAACGTCTTTTATCCTGATTGCGGAATCTGTGTATACCACTGCATCTTTCTGAATGATATAGCTTTCATGGCCGGACAGCAGCTTTACCGCGGCATTTTTAAAGGGTTTAAGTACAGTGGCTTTACCAGAACCCACAGCTTTCAAAGAATCGATGCTATGTCTGAAGTGGTTGAGTTCCTTGGTAAATACCGGCAGCATCTCTTTCCAGTGGATAAAGGTTTTGTCGACACCCCGCATTGGTATTTTACGCTGCTTGGTCTGCATACTATTGGCATACAGATAGTTATTCTCTGTTAATTTAACCAGCTCAGCATAGTAATCAACGCTTTTTTGAAGAAGGGGCAAGGCCTTTTCCAGGTCGGCCACCTCATTCGAATACTTATAGCGCAGCACCCACAGTGCAGATTTCACTTTTTCCGCATAAAAATTGGCCATGGCATTATAGCAATGCATATCGTTTTTCAACCTGTTAAATTCTGCCGTATCCCTGGTTACAGCTGGCGCGGCTTGATTAATGGAGATCAGTGCCTTTTTTCCGTGTTCGATCACTTCTTTAGCGATCTGAACAGGTGTTTCACCGATATGCCCCTGTTTTTTCCATTCTTTTTCAGCATACTCTATGATCATTTCACCTTCCGGCGCTTCAGATTCGTACATTAAAGTGAATAAGCCATAGCGGTAAGGGTTGATCAGCTGTGTCATCAGCATGCCCAGGGTTAAGGTCTGCCTGTTCCCATCGGTAATTCCATATCGCCGAAGCAATTTGGGGGAAATCTCTCCGGATTCTTCATAAGCATTCAGAATCGCTTTTCCTGCAGTTACATCAGTGCCATATTTGTTAGCCAGTTCCTGTCCCCAATAATTGATCTCCTGCCCCCTATCCCATTTGGAATTCCAGGCATACCTTCCCCATTCTTTATACCAGATCCAGTCCCTTTCTACCTGAAGTTGCCGTTCACTAATCTTGTCTGCCGTATATGGCCAATCCCAATAACCGGATTGCGGGTAAAGGTGTAATCCTTTCGCTCCATAGATCTTATTCATCGCCTGAACTGATTTTTGTATAAAATCTGCCGATCCATAACGGAAGGGTTCCAGATTAGCCAGAATATGTACGTTGGCAATATGGACCGTACCAATGTCACTTAATTTTCTGTGCAGCGCTGCCCAGCTACCCCTCGGGGCATATGTGGTCAGTGCTTCACCATTATACTTATTTTCAGTATATAAATTCTTGTATAATGGCAATGATGCCGCCATTACACGTGGCGCATCTGTATCATGTGCCCTCAAAACAATCGGCGGTTCGTTTTTAATACCGGCAGCTTTTAATCCGTCCTTTACGCCGGGAATTATCGTCTTGGTAAACCAGTCCACATCGTCCTGTCCTACCCCTTCCATCGCTTCGCCCAAGGCTACCAATAAGCCTACATTCGGGTATTTTTCAACGAATGCCGCTATGGATTTGCGGGTATAATCAGCTATTAAAGGTATAATCGGGCGGTTTCTATCCTGCGTTTTTAGTCCGTGCTTATCGGCAAAAGGTTTCGGGATAATGATGTTATAAAACATTTGAATCACCCAAATTCCTCGTTTGTCTGCTTCCTCCGTTAGAAATCTAAATATCTCTTCATTCTTTTTAAATGTTGCATCATCCACCTCTACAGCATAAGGGTAATCTTTAAGTCGCACCAGCGATGAAAAAGGATGGCCATTCCACAGGTAAAGCGAATTGTAACGGTTCTCTACCATCATGTCCAGATAGCGGACCCATAGGGCCTTATCATAAAACCATGGAAAAGTTTCGGGCGTATAAGGATATTCATATACATCCCTTCCAGGTAAATATTCCGGCTTCTGCAGTCCGATGCAAGTCCCGCGTAATACCATTTCCGGCTGATCAGTTATGGAAATCGCTTCCGGAAGCTTAGCTTTTGCTTTAATTTCATCGGCAAGTTCCATACAACCATATAAAGTACCCGAATGATCTGTCCCTGTGATGACCAGGTTTTTATTTTGGGTATAGGTAATGCTAAACCCCTCTTTCCCTGGCTGTTTAGCCTGGCTTCCTCCGTTAGACGGTAAACCAGCCAGCAGCTGATCACCCCTGGTGCCTATAATGATCAGCTCATTGCCGTTAGGTAATTTGTCCTTTTGTACAATCTTAACATCATAGCCAATTAAGGATAAAGACTTAGCCAGTTTTTCCGCTCCAAACTTCACTCTGGGACTGCTTTGTACAGGAATAACAAGCGTACGCTTATTTTTTTTATAGGTGACCTCCGCATTTGACTCAGTCGCGCTGAAAAGCAAGAGACATATAAAAATAAGGATGTTGAAATTTCTCATTTAATATGGGTTTCAGAAATCTGAAGCTTTAATAAGAATCAGATTATATTTGGTTTTGTGTGCAATTTCAAATATAGGAACCGAGGGAAAATCTTTACTGTAGCATTTCCCCAAAATACTATAGGATGTTATCACCAGCCCATTTTGGTTGTAAAAAAACTGTTATATTAGGTCGAAAGCCCTTGCGTACTGACAAATTTCATAATACGAGCTTGTGTTCAACTTTTGTTTGATGTTCTTACGGTGGGTCTTGACTGTGTGCTGGGCAATAAACAGATTCTCAGCCGTTTCTGCTGAGGTTTTCCCTAAAGCCATCCAGGAAAGCACCTCACGTTCCCTTTTTGTCAATTTAGCAAAAATATGTAGGTTACGCCGTAAAAAATTGTTTTCTTCCAATAACCGGGACGCCTTGGCCGTCATATGATGCATGGCATCTATAGGGAAAGACATGGTGATGGTTAGCACCGGCTTCCTGGCCTCATCCCTTAAAAGGATTTTGGTACTACTCATGTGCCACTTCCAGTCGTCAAGACCAGATAACCTGACCTGCTGAAAATAGACAACGTATTCTTCGTCATTATTGCGTTCAAGTAAACCTAATATTTTAGGTACGTAATCTTTCGCATCATCCATGTTAAAGTATATCCCATAGTATTCTTCAGGGCTAAGCCCGGTTACTTCCTCCAAACAGATATTTAGATCTTTCAAGCCTCTTTCAGACATCCAGACGACCTTACCCTGCAAATTATGAACAATGACTACTCCCGGTAGCCGACCGGCAAGGGCTGTTATTTCTGCTATAGCAGCATTCACCTTGTCAGGGCACATCAGATTCTCCGTAAGCTTTGAGGCTTTATTCATATGAGGTTACATTTAGATGGTTCCTGTAAAAATACCTATTAAGGGGTATTTCCTGCATAGTTATAAAAACGTTTTTTTGCGCAAGTATCTAATTTCCTCCAAAATGAGATTTTAAATACTAATAATCAATCATTTAACAAAAATAAACAAAAAAAATTATGAAGAATTTTACTTTACTGGTATTACTGATGGCTTTTGCAACCTTTACAGGCTGTAAAAAAGATGATGAAGAAAGTCAGCAGAAAGACATCGTCGGAAAGTGGTTTGTAAAAAAAACCGTTGAAAAAGAAATAGAAAATGGGGTGACCACCTCTGAAGAAACGGAGACAAACTATAATGAAAGTGATTATTTTGAATTCAAAAGTGATGGCAAAGTCGACACTTCGTTTGACGGATACCAATCTAGCGGAGTATACCAGGTGAAATCTAACAATCGCCTTGCATTTACCGACGAGGATGGCGATGTGGAAGATTATGAGATCAAAAAGCTGAATTCGAGTGAACTGGTTCTTTACCTCGAAGACGAAGATGGACCAAACGCAAAAGAAACCTTCGAAGTTACTTTTAGAAAATAATACCCGAGCACCCGTTTGCTCCATAAACTAAACAAAACCCCGGTTGCTGAGGCAGCCGGGGTTTTGTTTAGTCGCCTGATGTCCGTTATTTCGTCCCCGACATTTTTTCGGCCATCAGCAAAGCATCATAAGCATTTACAATCCCCCCTGTTCTGCACAATTCGGTCATGGCAACTTTCTTACCGTCCGATTTAGGTCTGGTAACCGGAAAATCAATCTTCGTAACTGATTGTTCGATGATAAACTTGATCTGCTTCGCGCTAAGATCCGGATAATAGCTTTTGATCAAAGCTGCAATACCGGCAACTACAGGCGTAGCCATGCTAGTACCAGAAAGCGGACTGTACTTATTTTCTGGCAATGTGGAGTAAATGGCCACCCCTGGTGCAAATACATCAACAGTCTTAGCGCCATAGTTGCTGAAAGGAGCAATTAAACCAGCTTCTGTCGCACCACTTGCCCCGACAGTGATCATATTTGGCGCCCTTTTGTTCCCTTTCATATAGAATGGAGTTGGATAATGCGGCAGACGATCAATATCGCTACCGTCGTTTCCTGCGGCGTTAACGATTAATACGCCTTTCTTTTCCGCATAACGGATCGCGTCTTCTACCATTTTACGTTCCGGCGATACACTTTTTCCGAAACTCATATTGATGATCTGTGCACCATTATCAACCGCATAGCGAATTCCCAGGGCCACATCCTTGTCGTGCTCATCGCCATTTGGCACTGCACGTACCCCCATCAGTTTTACTGCGGCCGCGATACCCTCCATTCCTTTGCCGTTACCGCGCTCAGCACCTATAATTCCAGCCACGTGTGTACCATGAAAATAAGGCTCACCTATTAAATTTGAATTTCCATAAAAGCGGTCTTTGATATTAAAATAATCATCTTTTACTTCTTTCCCTCTGTAGTCAACCGGAGGGATACTATCTGCTTTTTTTAACAGGCTTTTACTTAGCAACCAGGAGCGATAATGCTGTAAATCCTTCTTCTTAACCTGTTTTTCATTTTCAATGCCAGCAAACTGATCTTTGTAGCGGTAATAAACGCGCTGGTATTCTATGCTTTCCTTGGTCACCTGCCCCCTGGCACCCCCCAAAAAATTCCAGCCCCGGACATCACCTTTGTAACCGTTACCATCTACATCAAATTGTCCAGGCTTTTCCTTAAGATTTCTCCAGAGATTGGCCTGCAAGTCTTCGTGTAGGGTATCTATACCACCATCTAATATCGCCACGACAACACTTGTAGGTGTTTTGTTTTTCAACAATTCATTATAGGCCTTAAGAACGCCGGTACCATACACCTGGTCTGCATCTTTAGCCTGCAGGTGCCAATTCTGCGGTGGCGGTTGCTGCTGAGCGATGCTTAACAAAGGGACAAGCAGTCCGAGCACCATCGTAAGTTTCTTCATGTGAATTTCATTAGTTGCTGCAACTTACATATATTTCTGAAATTTTCCATATTTCTACACGCCGGCGAATCCGAGCGGAAGCAGGAGCACAAGGTTTACATGCAGAGATGTAAAAACGATTACTTTTTTCCGGAAACGAGAACAAAACAAATACGGATTCTTTTGGGATGCTTTGGCATACCCGTGGACGACTTGCGCCAAAACTTCTGCAGCGCAGAAGCTGACACCGAGCGAAACTCTGGTGTTATTGCTGTTCCTTTACTCATACCTATAATTTTTCAATGCTCAAAAATACTATTTTTTTTAGCAAATCACTACTTGTTATAAGTATAGATCCGCGACAGCAATGAACACGATGAGCACGATAAGTGCGCTACGGTTGTATATACCGGCTGATGAAATCCTTTCTGGCGATCATATGTAAGTAAGCATAATTTCCCGATAGCTGTGCCCGCTGCTTCAGCTGATACAGGAAGTGACCGCCCAAATCCACAATGATCGGGCACCTGGCCTGATACCATACCCGATGCGGATTCTTCCAGCAAAAGGAGTAATAATGACTGCTGAGGGGAATGGTTCTTAATTCCGGGTGATGAAAATTCAAAACCTTAGGCCTTCCCTGCAGCAGATCCTTTTTTCTGATCACCGACAAATGATCGGTATGACAAAATTCAAATTCAGAAAGCCGGGGGTCGTTCACGTCTGGTAAATGTTTCAGGATCCTGAAGCCTTTGAATTTCTTGCCGTTCAGCACCCAGATCAGGTTTGCGTAATAGGCCTCCCTGCTTTTAAGCTCTTCTATACAAATAGGCGAATTCTGAAATTCAATGGTTGTCCCGCATGGTGTGTATATATCTGCACGATGCAACTCTCCCAGGTCTTTATCCGCAAAACTTACTTCCCGGCAAGCCGAAGGGAATGCATTTTTCCAATTGCGGTGCCAGGGAGTTTCTCCATATGTAGGAAGACTGGATTTCATATTAAATGCTGATAATTTTAGCATCTCGCAAAACTATACTAATCTTATTAGCAGTCAAAATATTTTATAAAATTTCAGAATACAATTAATCAATCCAACTAATTATGACTTCTGTCAATTACTGGCACGCAATTGGTATAAATCCAATAAACATCACATGAAGAAGATATATTTTATAGCCGCCATGTCTGGCATTTTGCTTTTCAGTTCTTGTTACACCACAAGAACTGCCGGCAATAGTGGAAAGGTTCCTCCGGGGCAAGCAAAAAAGGCTACGGGATCGAAATCCGCTAGACCCTTTGCACCCGGACAACAGAAAAAGCATTAATTGTTGAACTTATCATCCAAGGTCATTAAATTGTAAACGCCTCCATGTTGAGGCGTTTACGATTGTAAAACAGCATTTAGTGTTTTCCTTTGCCGTTTCCCTTATCCCCCGACTTGGAATTTCCTTTGCGATTTCCTTTAAAATTCCCTTTGCCTGATGAAGACGGGCCAGCTTTGCCACTTCCTTTAAATTGATACTTAGGGTGTCCCTTAACCACATAGTATTTTGGATCATTACTTTTTAAAATGACCGCCTGACCGCGGTTAGATTTATACCTGGAATATTTAACTTTCTGTTCTTTAAATCTCAGATAGGGTTTTGGTGAGTTGATCACGACTTTATAACCATTATACAGGTCATAATTGCGGTATGTCGCCGGCAGTGCCGAACTAAATACCCATGTGCCGTTGTTCAAATAAATGAATTGTCTTTTTGGAACATAATAATAGCTCTCTATGTCCGGCAGGTAATAATAATCCACGTGATCATAGCCTGTCGGGCCCCACAGTGGCTGGGAGCCGATATTGACATTCAGGCTTACCTGTGCAGAAGACCTGTAAGGCATAAAGCTATATGCAGCTAACAGGATTAAAAACAACAAGTTTTTCATTTTATACAGATTAGGTTTATCATCAAAAAAGGCTGATACCGGGCCCCCATGGCATCCGGTAATCA
>CBFGNP010000140.1:0-8289 GCA_965650095.1 uncultured Pedobacter sp.
CATCTGATCGCGACGTGCTGCATTGGTCAGCAAATCGAGCACAGCAGAGCCGAGCTCCGTTGCAGATTCAACTCGCACTGCAGCTCCGCTTTCGAGAAAATTTTGTGCGATGTCCGCGGCGTTGAACGTGTGCGGGCCGACGATGATCGGCCGATTCAACGCCGCGGGCTCGACACATTTACGGGCAGTGCATTTAGTTCCGCATGAGGAACTCCGGCGCGCCAAGATGCCCGTGTTACATTGGCGGCCAACGATTTTAGCACTGGTGATGGCATTTTATAAACATCAATGATCTCACCACCCTCTAAGGTGTAGAGCTGATTGGGATTAAGTTCCCAAGTACTCCGACACCCGATATATTGTAATGAATCCTCAAGTGAGGAATAGTACAGACCATCAGACGCCTCTCCTATAAATAAGGGCCTTGTTTGTTCCCTCTTATATAAGTACAATCTGTTTGGATTATGACTTAGTATTTGGAAGGAAATGGCCATACCACCCTCAAGTTGAGATATGGTGTTAACATCTCCAGTTTTAGCAAGGGCCGCAAAGATTAGCTGCGAATCAACAGAAAAATACTTCTTGAATCCCAAAGACTCCTCGTGATAGCGAAGCATTTCAGGAATGATAAATCCGTTATGTGCCCCCACAACCTCGGCCGACCATTTTTCATCATCGTTTCTATCCTTATAACCATAATGAAATGGATGAGCATTTTCCTTGGTCACTGCAAAGCCGGCGCTTGCTGAACGTGTATGTCCTTGTATTGTGTGGGCACCTTTTGTGGCGGCTACGAATCCGGGCATCAGCATCACTACTTTAGCCGGGCCCTTCTCCTTGAACAGGTGATTACCAAAGACACCAGTAGAATCTATTCCGCGTATTTGGTTTTCCGCAGCTAACCACCGAAGCTTAGTAAGATCAACCGGACGAGATCCAGAGAATCCAAATATCCCACAGGCCAATTGATTCCTGGGCGGCTTAAATATTTCCAGTTTAATCAAAAGCCAAGCAATAAAAATCGAAATTAAATAAACCATTATTGTTATGTTTACTTGTTATACTCGTTTTGCACCGCGTTCGGGCTTCTTACCATATATACCAGTATAGGTAACACCAAACAAGGGTGCAGCTATGGTCGGTGTATAGTGCCGTAGCTCCCGTTGTTGAGAGGGACTACACACGGTACAGTATGCATTTTTCTCCTTTCCCTTCCCACCCACGTTATGTACACGCATTCCTTTTCCATAATGCCTGTCTTGAAACTCATCCTTGCATGTACAAGGTAAAATAATTGTGCCCATTAGAATATTGCGTTAGGTATTGTTGATGGATATAAATTCTTACGATTGAACCTTTGCTTACGGGCCTCATAGAAATCAACTAGGCGCTTGGAAATCTCTGGATATTTTTTGAAGGGGGCAGTGAGAACTTCATTTAAGGTCACATCTCCCTTTACAATCCTGTTGGTTTTGTTTTCTATAAACCATACAAAGGCCATGCTTAGCATAATATATGCATACATTTTCTCAAAATTCGTAGTTCCCGGGAATAATCGAAGCTCACATGTGTTAAAACTTGACTTAGATAAGATGTGTACAAGATTGAGCCACTTATAACGGCCACCACAGAAGTCCCCCAGTTTATTTTGTCTTGTCCGCGAACCCTTACCATAAGTATATGGAGCAAAGCTCCAAGGTTCTTTCCAATTTTCTTCTGGACCAAATACAAAGGCGCCAAGGTATTCCCGCCAGTTTTTATCATTTATGTCCTTCCAGCGCATTATGGAATGACAATGTTTCAGGGTAGGCTTACGGGATTCCGGACAGGTTGCAAATAACTCTGGCTCTATTTGGGCTCCCAGACTAACGGCATATTGTGCAAAGTGCCGATCAAATCCACCATCAGCAACACCCCGTATTCCCGACATACCACCAATGTGAACGTGAAACCCACATTTATCATCCACGAAGCAGTATTTCGATAGGGCAGTACACATCTTCTTTACAAGAAGCATTCCGTCATTTCCGTGTAGAACTGTAGACACATATTCACCGGCACCGATAGATCGATCACCAACTATACGTGTTTTTAGTTTCTCCGCTGTAGGATTTCCAAGTAGGCCCTGGGCAGTTTCAATTTCAATTCCGAACGTATACTTTAGCCCGCCTAGTAAATCACATTTACGTGAAATTACAGGGGACATGTCCGATGGAGTAAAAATATTATATTTACCTGGCCACGGCTGAGGAATCTTCTTTACCATCTTGGCCTGATTTTCATCTGGCCCATCATCAGCATATTTTAATGCCTTTTTAATGGCATCTGCCTCAGCAGCCGAGCGTAATAGAATCACGTCCTGATAGGTTTGATTGAATTTCTCAAGATGATTTTTATGAATACGTATTCCGAGTTCTTCGTGCATTACCGTATGCTCCTTAGCATCTGTAGCAAGCATGTGTATGAAATCAATCCGATCAAGCTGCGGGTTGGTGGCATCCCGGAATTTATGAAAAATATCATTGATCGTTGTGCCCTTTATCTCCGCCCGATGATAGTAAACTTCATTTCCATCTGTATCCAATAGCAACCTCGCATCATTAACAGTAATAAGCCCATCGGATATTTTTATTAATCCATTAGCAGTAGGGCTTACATACATATTCGTATAATATTTCGGATGAAGCTGTAACATTTCAGACTTCAAACAAAAATTACCAGTTAGCGCACATGCGTGTACCTGTGGGTTTGTTCGTAGATAATACTTCCCGTTAATCTCTACGGCATAGTCCTTTTTGGTAAGTTTTCCGTCGATCACAATTGTATTGGGATCAGATTTATCCAAAAGAATCCCATCCTCAGTACGAATCAAAAAAGACTTATGGATAAATTTACCTGGGGAAATTTCATAAATCAACTTTGATTTTTTTCGGAAGTATTTCTTCTTACCGGAAGAATCCTTCACACGTACCAGATTATCCGAATCGTGTTTAAAATAAAAAACCCCACCCAGATTTAGTATAGCGTCTTTCACTTTACTATATGGGTAGGGTGTTTCATGTCCCACGACGTTAATCATAGTACTGTCTGCAATAGGTACAGCACTAGAAGCACTCATAGTTATGGTTTTATATCCTTACGTTTTTCAAATATGTTGTTTATTTCTTGTTCTTGTATACACCGCAAGGGTCACATATAATTCTGTGAGGTCCTTATCGTACAGGCTGTCAAATATTGTTCCATACCAATACTTATCTCGTACATCGGGAGATGTGGAATTAAAAAACAGTGATAGAATATCTGAAATCACCCGCACCTTTTCTTTCTTTATTAGTTCGTCCCCTACATCCACACACTTGTTTATTGTTTTATGGTTAAATATAATCCGCGAGCCTTTCGCGGCCTCTTTTTGTTACATATGCAACCCAATCACCATTGGGCACCTCTGCGTAATAACCAGACCTGGCCGGTTGAACATACATATTATATGTTTTATCATCGACCGTTATTTACTCTACACGGTAACCAGCACCTGTTTCCATTCCGTGGATGGAATTAATAATACCTGGGTCAGTTAGCTCGTAAAGCTCCACAACAATCGAGTCATCCTCGTTATAAGTTGGGGTTACGAATGGATAACCACCAAGAGAATACATTTTATAGCCCCTGATAACATGCTCCCCATCAAAATTCGCGCCAACATCTTTTGCCACAGACCACCTGTGATTTCCTTGCCCCTGTCGGAGTGTGCCATAAAATGCAAATCTTGACTTCTCCTTTTTTGTAACCTCTTCTGTCATCTTTATTTTGGTTTTACGTTTATTTTATAAGCGGCCTTAAACCACTTAGATTTTAATATTTTATCCATCTCGGACAGGAACTTACCCTTACATTCTTTGGCCTCCTCGTCAGAGAACATTTTTGAGAACGCCGGTTTTTGAAAGGGTGTTTTATAAACCGACTGACCAGTCATACTTTTCTTGTCTAATTTGGATATTGCCTCTAGTTCCGATGTCTCGTAGACCTGGGTATACGATTCAGAACCATCCTCACCAAGGAACGTAAACACGTACATATAAGGCTTATATGGCCATTTCTTTTCAAGGCTGTGGGCTAGAAAAATACCTAACCGATCCTCAGATGGAATAACAACTGCTTGTCCAGGATAAAACATTATTATATTATTTTAAATGAATTTATTCATCTTGTTTTATTCCCCATGATAATAGGGAACGAAGCTCAGGATTTAACTCAACAATTACACTTTCATCCTGATTATATAACCAGCCCTCATAAGTTTTAACTCTCTCCCCCCTACGAAAGAAGGGAAGGGCGTCAGTGGTAAAGAAGCACTCCTTGAAGTCATTATGTAGAATACGCTCACGCTCCTTAGCCGTAATTAGAGATTTTTCCAGAAAATTAACATATCCGACAGACGGAATATATACCTGATATGTAATCACATTTCCAAAGGTTGAAACCTCCACCTTTGTAACCTTAACATCTGTTTCATGTGGTGAGCCAACTGCCGGATAAAAGGCAGCACTATGAGAATCTCTTGATGGTTTTACAAACAGAACCTGATCAATGTGATATTTTGGTTCTCTAACCAAAGAAATCTGATTAGTTAAACAATAGGACTGTAAATCGGAGAATGCTAATAAGTCATTTAAGGATGACTCACCATCAGACCCATCAGACCACTTTATCGCAGCAAAATCAATATTTCTCTCTTCTTCGGGGACCTTATATATTTCTATGATTACACCTAATTGTTCATCAGGTGAACCGAAACTATGTCTGCCCGGTGCTACACGTATAATCTCAACACCAGAAGCCAGAATTGTGTTAGCTGGAATGGCCGCGTTATTAAATAGTACTTTATGCACAACACCAGTTTTCATATTTAATCGTTTTACTCTTTGATGATAACGATAATTCTCAAGCTTTCTGTGCGATCTTTGTGAAAAACTTTCCAGTCTCATTAGTAGATTGAATAATAACTTTCTCAGTTTCGTTAACATAATATCCGTTTTCAAGGATAAATTTATCGTCCGTTGATGCAATACCCGGAACCGACTGCTTAAGCGCCCTATCAAAAACCTTAATTGGTGAGGATGTGCCTGCTTTGCCTTGTGTCATGTTGATCTTGCTTTTTGAAATGTTCAACCTCTAACTCTGAGGAAATATCTTCAGCACACAGTTTTGGATTTATATTGTATTTTTTATACCATTCAGATACATCTACTAAGGATGTTTCATTTGGATAAAAAATACTATCCGCAACTGCATGTTTATAGTTCTGATTTTGTTTTATCAATCTACGGTTTTGGTTGGCGGCTTCAACATACAAAGAAATAAAATGTTGATGATGGGCTACATAATTATAGAATTCCTCGCGTTTATCTTTGATACTGCTTTTTAGTAATAGCACCCAGATTAGACTAACAAAACCCCACATAACCAAAAGTGTTGATAAGGCCTCATTCATTTGGTAAGATTTAGTCTGGCATTACTATTTCAAATTGATTAACGAATTGTTTCGCATTAGCCACATTTGCAGTATTTATGGTATCAACAATAAATGGCTCATATTCCGTTAGGTAGAAGTTTCCAGCATTAACCATATCAATGGCTTGTGATACCCTGTCCCACACCCAACCTGTTAGCTTCTCGCTACCCAGCCAGAATGATGATAGTGTTCGATATTCTACACCATATGGTTTATGTCGGAATGATCCGGCCTTACCGTATAGTTTACGTCGCTCGGTATCAGTATCAAGTAGAACTGACGGTAAGCCAACCAGGGCATCACATAACTTAATGAGCGCTACATTGGTTTCTCTTGTAGGGTTATCATATCCGACAATCACGTGGCCACCAGCAGAGCGAAGGAACGGATCGTTTTCGGGGAAAGGTGTTGGATTTTCTACCTCAAGACCAAGCCACGCATTACAATCAGGTGTACAGCCAAAAATCATTTCCCGTGGATCGGATAAGTCCTCCGGAAGAAAACGATGTGAGGTTGCAAGCACCGGTACAAAACCCTTCTGCTTTAGTTCTGAGACAACAAGCTGTTGTCCCGTAGATATTGCACTTATAAATCCGGCCCTGTTTTTTGTTGGTGGAATGTTAAATTCCGCGAGAACATTATCCTCTTGCACAAAGAAACCCTCTTTAGGAAGAGGTCTAGGATCTTGTTTGGTACCCCCCAGTAGATTCGTAACAGGTTGTATTCGTTTCTTTTCTAACGAATAGACAAACATTTCAGGGTCTGAGCCAAAGGTCGGATTGACAATACTTATGGCTTTGTCCTCATCAACTTTTTCCATACTTTTACTTATGCTTTCTTAGATTTCAAAATCTGTGGGATTACCTGCATGTAATGTTGCAGAGTTACATCGCCGAATGATGGCGCAGAGTTTATTTCGATAATTATAAACTCCGGTTTAGTACGTGGATTACCCTTCTTATCCTTAGCTGATTGAACCTTAACATCGCAGGCACCCACATCAAGGCCAACAGAAACCAGCGCTTTTACACATTCGGAAACTATTTCATCCCAATTCACCGGCTTATTAAACGCCGGATTATTCTCCATAATCCATGTGCTGTTGGAATCATTCCTGAACCAACGCTTATCCTCGGGCGTCTCGTTCTTTAGCATTTTCCGACAGGTATAAAAACATCCATCCTTAGTAACATGTAGGCGATACTCGCGGGAGTAATCATGAAACTTTTCAACAATATAGTTGTTGACATCTTTTCCTTGAAGCCAACCTTGGAAGTGCTGTTCGTTATCGTGCAGTACATTACCCTTACCCCTACTACCGTTGTGAGATTTTGTTACAACAGGATAGTATTTCTCACGCTCAGCCAGCGGGTAGTTAACAAATGCCTCTAGTGATTCATACTTGGCTGTTTGGACCTGTCCGGTTTTAAAACAACGCTTCATCCTGAGCTTGTTGGATGAATTACGAATTGCCTCAACACTGTTGCATTCGACAAATGTCCTCTGAGAGTCCACCGGCTTAACTGTCGTTGAACCTAATCGAACAATAGAACGAAAAGGTAACAATGGAAGTTGTGTCCGAAGTGGACTATGAGAAGGATGTCGTGATCTTATGCGTACCCGGAATCGGGTGATCTTTTTAAGCGGTGGTTTTTTCAGCGCTAGCGACTTCTTCTTTTTGGGTATCATATTTGGATATTGTTTCTTCAATCAGGGAAATGGCAAGTGTACAGTTGAATTCCTCAGGATGATACTGGAATGCAATATATGGCAGTGTTTCATGTCTCATTATCTCTGGCACCATTGGCCGCGCTGCCTGCACCGTCATCTTACCACTCTTTTCAAAGGTAAAACGCTCACCCTTAAATTCGGCCTTCTTCTTAGCCGGATCACCAGGCGCGTACTCAGACCAGCCAATAACTTCAAATCCCGGTGCCACCCGGTTAACACACTGATGATGTAATGAGTTTATGGATAGTAGTGGTAATCTGTAGTTACCGTGACGGTCTTTTAACGACGTGTACATTGTCTGTGGTGTATCATGTCGCCAGTACTTGTTATCATCTTGCACGTGATCATTTATATGCCGTTGAAGTGTACCACCGCATACAACATTGAGCGCCTGCATTCCACGGCAGATACCAATTATTGGCTTGCCAGTCTCAATCCAGGCCGTCAACAGATAGCGATCAAGATACTCATAATGAGCATTCAGGTGCTTAACCTCAAAACCAGGTTTAGAACCATATCGATCTGGATTCAGATCCATACCACCCGGCACAGCCAGAATATCTCCCACCGTTATTATCCGATCAAGATCCATTTCGGAAGTTACAATGAGGACGTCCCCAAATTGGGAGAAAAATGTCATATAGGCCTGCCCCTGTCCTACTGTTGTATCATACACGTTACCGTATATGAGAATGATTGGCTTACTCATTATATGTTGTTTATGGTGAATTACTATTTTATACCACGTACAAGCGCCAGTTTCTTTGCTGGAGTTCCTTTAAACTTACGCTCATACTCTTTCTTTTCCACATACGCTTTTTCCAAATCTTCCAGCACCTCTTTCGTGATAGTGTATAGCCGTATTCTGTTATTGGATTTTGGATTTACAGTTATCGGCCCTTTATAAGCCCGCATTTTTGTGTCTGCCCACGTCTCTGCTTCTTTATCGACAGTATCAGTGATAAGAATCTGACTAACCCTATGATCACAGAATGCGCCCCTTATCACTGCTATCTGTGTTCCAAGTGTATCTACACCACTTAGAT
>CBFGNP010000141.1:0-8276 GCA_965650095.1 uncultured Pedobacter sp.
CTGTTTTCCGGGACTTAACAGGACTACCGGACCGCTGCCAAATTTCATTTTGACGGCGCCGCTCAGTAAGGTGGTGGAATAGGGTTCGTCACGATATGCGCTCACGTTGAAGGTGGTTCCAAGAACTTCAACCGTTTTTTGATCCGTAATAACTTTAAAGGGCCTGGCCTTATTCTTCACCACTTCAAAATAAGCCTCACCGATGAGCTGGACAACACGTTCCTTTCCGCAAAAGTTGATCGGGAACACCAATTTACTATCTGCGTTTAACCATACCTTCGTACCATCAGCAAGCACTATGGTGTACTGCCCCCCGCGCGGGGTGATCAAGGTGTTGAAGAGCGCTTTATCTTCTTCGCCTGACTGGCTATTGCTTTGATAGGTCAGCGTGTTGTCCTGGTCTTTAGATATGGTCACATAGGCGTTCCTGGCAATCAGATCTTTTCCTGAATCTTCCAGCAGTACTTGCTTACCATCTGCTAATATGAGTGTGGCCTTGTCTGCCCCCGGCGCAATGATAGATGCGGTCAATGCTGGCTTAACCCGTCGGGGTTCATCAAAGTGTTTAAGAAGCGCGAAGCCTATGCCCATGACCATCACAATGGACGCGGCGACGGCCCAATGACCCATTTTGAGTTTTTTCGGTTCACTTACCCTTAAGCGCTGGTCAAGGTCTTTCAGGAATCTCTGCCTGGTAGCCTGGAAATCGCCCATTTCGGCCGTCCAGGGAATATCGGATAAATCAAAGCGGTCTTTATATTCCTCAAATAACTGCTGTTCTGCTAAGCTCGCTTTGCCGGTGGTACAACGCTCGTAAAGTAGGTCGAATTCTTCTTGTGTCATGGATATATTTGGTAAGAGTATAGACAACAAGTTCTGCAAGAACTCACACAACTTTGATATTTTTTTTGGTAAGGTGAATAAAAAAACCTTTTTTTATATATCAAAACTAAACTACCTAACCAAAAATGTCACTAACGCAGCTCAGCGATGAAGAACTGTTCTCTGCAGTTAAAGAGGACGACAAAAGGGCATTTGAGATGCTTTATGAAAGGTATTGGGCCGTAGTTTATAAGAAAGCTTTTTCCTACCTCCATGATCAGGATGCCTGTCTGGAGATCGTAAACGACATTTTTTTGAATATATGGCTGAAAAGAAAGGTGTCAACAATTTTAATCTTTAAGAACTACCTGGCTTCAGCGGCCCGTTACCGGGTCTATAACGTGCTTAAGACGCGGAAAAACAGCAACCTGGTTTATGTGAACAGCTACGAAAAGTTCGAAAACCATAATGCCGAACGCAATGCCGGAGAAACAGATATGATCAATACCGAAGCTCATTCCCGCATCAACGGTTTATTGAATGGCTTACCTGAACGATGTAAAGAGATCTTTTTGTTAAGTAAATTCGGACAACTCAGCAATTCTGAAATAGCCGTTAAGCTGTCCATTTCAAAAAGAACGGTGGAAAATCAGATCTCATTGTCGGTTAAATACCTGAAAGAACATTTCGGAATACAGCGCAAACGCATCATCAAGTGATACGTTTTCCAGCTAGCTGATCATCAGGCGAGTTCTACCCTACCCAGATACATACTATTGGCTACGCCCGACCGATCTGCCGATACAAAAGAAATATAAGTTTCCCAGGGTTCCTGTTTCATGTCCTCAGCTAACCGGAGTATCGCTGATCCTTCACTTCTTGAGGGACCATAGGTAATCCTTTGTGAGCGTCCGGATTCAGGTGCATAAGCCAGCATCATCACCTGACCCGTTAATTCGGGTCTCATGACTCCAGGAATGTCCCAGCTAAATTTCAGTCCTTCATCAACCCATTCTACTACCGGATTTTGGGCAGGAAGTAAATCGCCCGTGCTGAGCAGCACCTTTGCATAGTCCATTTCAATCTCTGGATACACCCCTTTTAAAGCATGTATTTTATTATAGGATGTGGCCAGATTGTGATAATTTTTAGTGGTTCCCGCTGCCGCCGGTCCGAATCCTACCTTTAAAAACGAAAGGATTGGCCCCAAAAACTTATTCAATACCGCCATGCGCATCTGGTTGTCCAGCTGCTTCTCACTAAACTTAGTTACCCGTCTGAATTTAACGCGGGTTACATTTTGCCCATTCAGTATGTAAGAGGTCGTGTTTGCCATTGATCCGATAACAGATCCCAGCATGCCTTCAGTAAGCTTTGCCATAGTATAGATTTTAAAATCAGTTAATAAATAAACAACTCATTATAGGCAAGTTAAGAAAAAGATTTCGGTATGAGGCTCACCTGGGAGAACATTTATTTGTGCCTTAATAAAGCCTTACTTAAGCCTTAACAGGGCGTCTATAGGGCTGTGGCCCTAGAAAGGCCCTAGTAACCCCCTAGTAAGGCCCTATTAATGCCCCATTAACAATTAACGCAGCCGGAAAACAGATAGGTACCTGCAAACCACTGTATAAAAGCACTTTACAGCTATTTGCGCCTACATTTACGAAAACTAAACGGGAAATAGATTTACATTGGATCCAGCTGATCAGCTGTGCTTATCAGAATGCCCTAAACTTTTTTCAGGACTCACCACATCACGGACCAGTTGCTTCAGTTCCTTAATCTCCGGGAACCGGCCTTGCTCCTTCCTGTCGAACACCACAGCGTCATCAATACTAATCACATAAGCCCCGCCCACTTCTGCCGGCTGCAGCAATACACCGTTAATTTCATCGGTAAAAGTGCTGAGCAGTTCCTGGGCCATATAGGCCGCACGAAGCAGCCAGCCGCATTTTGGACAATAGGTGATCGTAACAGTTGGTTTTAAAGCTTTCATTGCTTCAAAAATAAACAATATCATGATAGGGAACTAACATATAATTGATGAATAAATGCTTTATTGGCATGAATTTTAATAATTTAAGGTCATGCTATCTAAACAAGACATATTTGGTTACGAACCCACGCAGCAGTACAATACTGCTGTTGCTTATTTTTCTATGGAATTTGCTGTAGACCAGGCACTAAAAATTTACAGCGGCGGCCTGGGATTCCTTGCCGGCTCTCATTTAAGAAGCGCTTACGAAAAGAAACAAAACCTGATGGGTATAGGTATTTTATGGAAATACGGCTATTACGACCAGGTAAGGGATAAAGAGGCAGCGATGACTCCCACTTTTACCGAAAAGCAGTATGCCTATTTACAGGATACAGGTATACAGTTTACTGTTCCCGTCCACGATTCGCCGGTTCATGTACGTGCCTACCTCTTAAAGCCGGAAACTTTTAATTCGGCGCCTTTATTTTTGCTGAGCACGGACCTACCTGAAAATGATTTTGTGTCCCGTACCATCACCGACCGGCTGTACGATCCTAACGAAGCCACCCGCATTGCGCAGTCGATCATATTAGGGACCGGTGGTGCCACGCTGCTGGATGTCCTCGGTATGGCACCGGATATCTACCACATGAATGAAGGGCACTCCGTATCCCTCAATTTTTACCTGTACGCCAAACTCAGAGATCTTGACGCGATCAAAAAACGGGTGGTGTTTACTACGCATACGCCCGAAATGGCAGGTAATGAAGAACACGGGTATACCTTACTAAAAGACATGTCCTTCTTTTACCACTTACAGGATCACGAAGTAAAATCTCTGCTTGGTGTGGATGGCGAGAATTTCAGCTATACCCTCGGAGCGCTTAAGTTTGCCGGAAAAGCCAATGGGGTATCGGCACTGCATGGCAAAGTATCCCGGGAAATGTGGGGCCATAATAACGGCATATCCGAAATCACCTCCATCACCAATGCACAAAACAAAACGTACTGGGAAGATCCGGTAATAGGCCAGGCCATAGCTGCGGGAAAAGATGAGGAGATCGCCCAGCGCAAAAAGGAAATGAAAGCCAACCTGTTTAAGCTGGTAGCGGATCAATGCGGCAAGCTTTTTAATCCGGATGTGCTGACCATCGTCTGGGCCAGGCGCTTTGCAGCCTATAAAAGAGCAGATCTGGTGATGCGGGATTGGGACAGATTCCTGAAATTAATCGGCAATGAAAACTTTCCCCTGCAGATCATCTGGGCGGGCAAGCCTTATCCGGAAGATCATGGAGCTATCGATCTGTTTAACCAGATCATTAGCCGTGCAAAGCCCTTAAAAAACTGCGCCGTGCTGACAGGCTATGAGCTGGGCTTATCTGCCTTGCTGAAAAAGGGTTCGGACGTATGGCTCAATAACCCAAGGATGTACCGGGAGGCATCGGGAACGAGTGGGATGACTGCAGCCATGAACGGCAGCATCAATCTTTCTTTACCGGATGGATGGGTACCTGAATTTGCGAAAGACCAGGTCAACAGCTTTCTCATTCAGCCCGCGCCCGATGGCTTATCACCGGAGGAACAGGACAGACTGGAAAACATTAGTCTGATGGATACGCTGGAGCAAAAAGTGATACCAACTTATTATAACGATCAGACATCCTGGTTAAACATGGTGAAACAAGCCGCAGCAGATGTGGCCCCAGCTTTTGAATCGGGCAGAATGGTATCGGAATATTATACAGAAATGTACACAAGTTAACGGTTTCTGGTTAAAATATTGTCCAGCAGTTCACCGTTTGATTTTTATAACTTTATGACATGACCCCTTCAGGATTTAACTATTAATAATACACAAACAAATGAAATACAGAACCTTAGGAAGAACAGAAGAGCGGCTATCCGCGATAGGATTAGGCTGCATGGGCATGAGCTATGCTTATGGCCCCACTGATGATACGGAAAGTATTGCCACCTTAAATAAAGCGCTTGACCTCGGAATCAATTTCTGGGATACCGCAGATATGTATGGGAACGGTGCAAATGAAGAACTGATCTCGAAGGTGCTGGTATCTAACCGGAATGACGTTTTTCTGGCCACCAAGTTTGGTTTCCGTTTAAAGGATAATACCGATGGGCAGAGCGCTCCCGGGGCAACCTATTTCGATGGATCCCCCGCCTGGATGAGGGTTGCAGTAGAGCGCAGCCTGAAACGGCTTAAAATCGACACCATAGATCTGTATTATGCCCATCGGGTAGACCCGAATGTTCCTGTGGAAGAAACTGTTGGCGCAATGGCCGAACTGGTAAAAGAAGGGAAAGTCCGCTACCTCGGCCTGAGTGAAGCTTCTGCGGCTTCCATCCGTAAAGCGCATGCCGTACATCCGATTGCAGCCTTGCAAACCGAATATTCGCTGCTGACAAGGGATGTGGAGGGAGAGATCATGAATACGATAAAAGAACTGGGCATTTCATTGGTTCCCTACTCGCCACTGGCAAGGGGACTGGTTACCAATACGGTTGGTGTTGAGGAACTGGCCGACAACGATTTCAGGAAATCGCTGCCAAGATACAATGGAGAAAGTTATAAAAATAACCAGTCGCTGGCCAGGGAGTTTGCCGGCCTGGCGGCAGATAAAAATGTAACCCCTGCGCAGCTGGCATTGGCCTGGGTATTGGCGCAAGGCGATGACATCATTCCTATTCCCAGTACTAAAAGGCGTAAATACCTGGAAGACAATGCCGGAGCGGTAAACATCACTTTATCAGCTGCTGATCTGGAGACCATAGCCGAACTGACTGCCCGATATCCGAATACCGGGGCCCGCTACAGTGAAGGGGCTTTGAAATTGATCAATAGTCAATCCCAATAAGCGCTGAGTAACCAATCCTGATAAAGGGCACAATATCGCATTGGGCCTTTTTTTTATAGGACCGGACTAAGCGCAATGAGTTGTATTTCTTTCACTCTACCCCTCAGCCTGATGGAACCCAAAGTTTGCGCGTCAAAATTGATCAGCTGAAGGGCCTCTGCCAGATCGGCCGATACAATCACTTCCGCGTGAAATTCCCTGCACATCTCCTGGATCCTTGAGGTGGTGTTCAATACATCGCCCGAATAGGTGATATCCCGTTTGATGATCCCGATCTCACCGGCCATCACTATACCGCAATGGATGCCTGCTTTAAAGGAAGGGATCAATCCATAATGGCTCAGGTATTTTTCCTTCTTTTTTTCCAGCTGGGCCTTCACATCAAAAAAGCACTGGATGCATTTGTTTCCTTTAATCCCATCATCATACTTCCAGGCGACCACCACTTCATCGCCAACATATTGATAAATTTCACCCCTGTTATCCAGGATCGGATTGGTCACATCGATAAAAATTTCTTTCAGGAATTCATGATATTTCTTATCACCCAGTTCCTCGGCAATGGCAGTAGAGGAATTGAGGTCGAGGAACATAAAGATCCTCGACTCTTCCCTTGGGGTATTGTATTTTCCGCGGATGATGTTCCAGAAAATGCCCTGTCCGAATTTGCTGTTGATCTGCAGTAAAAGCTGGGTAATGGCGACTACAAAAGCCCATACCAGGCCGTTTTTGAGCAGTCTGTCTGTATCGGTCAGTCCCAGTACCTCAAATATCATATGGATAAACAGGACGATCAGGATAAAGGAGCAGGTGACTGCTAAGACGGTGTATCCGTAGGATTTATCCTGGTACTTGACATTGATATAAAAAATGAGGAAGCTGCCGCCAACCAAAGCGCCAAATAAACCGGAGCCCATATTTAACATGGCCGACAGGAAGAATCTGTAATTTGCAGCCGGGCCAAGCGAGTTCTGAGTATATAATACCAGGTGGTCGTATACGGCAATAAGGAAGCCGATAACCAGCCAGGCCACAGCGATAATCAGGAGCTGCTTAAACTTAAACCAAGTTCTTCTGTTCATAACACTAATTTAAGCAAAAAAAAAGCCATCCTGACGGATGGCCATTAAAAAAAAACTATACTAAAAAAACTATTTTGATTTCGCTATCAGCAGTTTCACTTCCTGCTTAAAAAGCTAAATTTCTGCCTGCTGCTCTTTGATTGCGGCGACAAGCACCGGGATAAGGTCTGCGGTCTGTACTTCATTATATTTTGCCACCCTTGAATTGTTTTTTCCCGATTCATATACTTTTGCCGCTTCGTAAACCATCGCCGGAAATGCCGGCTGTACATTGCTGGCCAGGAAACCATATTGTTCACCTGAAGGCAGTTTAAGATGCTTGTATTTATTGACATCGTACTGAAAGGTAACAGGCTCCAGCCTTTTTAACTGCTGGGTAGAATTGGAGATCTTGCCTACGTTAACTTTTAATTCCTGCTCATCAATTTTCTGTGCACTTGCAGTCAGGGCACATGCGCTTAGAAAAAGGCACATCACAGCGCCTTTAAAGAAAGGGTTATTCATAAAAATAATTTTGTGTAAATACTCGTGTACGGGATTGCCATTATAGGCAACCTTGCTTATGCAATTAAATGACTATATAAGGCCGTTGGGCGGCGGATAAGGCAAAGAGAGATAAGGCGCCAGGATATGCGGCACGGTCAGTTGTACCGGTTTCTCAGAAAGTATCAAGAATGTAGGACCGAAAGCTGGCTGGATCAACAGATCTTCATCGGCAATTTCAAGCTGCTTGGTTTCTTTTTCCGCATCTGCGGCGTCATCTGCGTCTTGCGCAACACAGCAGCTGATGGCATGTTGCTTGAGGTCTGCCGCCAATAACGAAGTACTTTTTATCAGCAAAAAAGAGAGTAAAATAAAAATGCCCGTCAATTTTTTAAACATAGCTGCTGGATCGTGTCATTTGCATTGGTCGATGCCACAAATATAACAGCTTATGTTTAATAAAAAAGTCTGGAAAATGTAAAGCCGGGCTTTATTTTCCTACCGGCTTTACATTTTTATAAATAAAATTATGAATGGAAGCGGTGGTGGCTTTTAAGTCGGCCGTAAGGTACCAGATGCTGTTGATCTTTTTCCCCACACTTTGCCCGTCCAGTGGAAACCTTGCCTGATCTACCACTTTGCTTTTTGAATTTAAAATACCTCCGGCGAAAGTCATAAGTGTGAAATTAGCCATACTGGTTTCCAGATTTGGCAATACCTGCGAGGCAAAAACAGGGAACATTTCCGGACCTGAAGCTTTCATTTTATTGAAGAGCGCGACCAGGACAGACCTTTGTCTTTCGGTCCTTTCGTAGTCGCCATTGCCCACGCCCCTGATCCTTGTATAAGCTACCGTCTGCCGTCCGCTTAGCTTTTGCAAGCCGGCACTGTTTACGGGTACAGCTGGTATTTTCTCGTAAATAGCCACTTCATTGAGGTAATTGTTCAGGTAAGAAAGCTCTGCCTGTTTCACATTTACTTCTACCCCGTTCAGCGCATCTACAATTTTTGCTGCAGTGTAAAAATCAACATTTA
>CBFGNP010000142.1:0-8270 GCA_965650095.1 uncultured Pedobacter sp.
TCTTACCGTGAACAAGCCGAGGCTTTGCGGGTGAACATAGAAAAATATTTTGGCGGCAATGTCGAAGGCTTTGAAACCTACAAATATTATGAAGGAAATGATGTATTAAGGGCCTGGATCTGCCTGCCTTTAACCATGGGTATTTTTGACAGAAAGCAGGGAACAATTGATGCACTGTTCTCGCCAAGATTGTGGACTGCAGATGGGCTCGCTACTCAGGCAGGGAAGGTAACATTCTGGGACAGATCAACATTATACGCCCTTAGGGGTGTATTACAGGCTGGCGAAACGGAAAAAGCCATGGATTTTATCAGGTACTATTCTCGTCGCAGATTACTGGGTGATCATGTTCCTTATCCTGTCGAAGCTTATCCCGAAGGTAACCAACGCCATTTATCAGCAGAAAGTGGTTTGTATTGCAGGATCTTTACCGAAGGACTGTTTGGCATGCGGCCGGTTGGTTTCCATAGTTTCGACTGTACACCGAGATTGCCTAAAGACTGGAACACGATGGCTTTGCGCAACATTCATTCATTTGGAAATGTATTTGATCTCGAAGTGGCACGCAATGGCAAGGATAAATTGCTGGTCACCATTAAAAAAGGAGGCAAAGTCGCTAAATACTATATAAAAGACGGTACTACCCAATTGATCAAACTTTAAACACAAATTAACCATGACTAAATATATTGCCTGTTTTCTTCTTTTTCTTGTATCTGGTCAGGTGGTCAGCGCACAGCAAAATAAGCAGATTGTTGTTGAAACTAAAAATACCACCCTTATTTTTACGGTATCAGGGGCGCAGAAATTATATCAAAGCTACCTGGGACAAAGGTTAGCCAGTGCCGATCAGCATCTGCTGCAATCTACACGCAGGGAAGCCTATATAGGTGCAGGTATGACTGATCTGTTTGAGCCCGCTATCCGTATGGTGCATAGCGATGGCAATCCTTCGTTGGATTTGAAGTTCTCCGGACAACAGGTTAGCAAGGAAGACAATAATGTGACTACCACTTCCATAACCTTGAAAGACCCGCAATATCCTGTAGAAGTGGTGCTCCACTTCAGTGCCTATTACAATGAAGACATCATTAAAGAATGGACAGAAATAAAACACCACGAAAAAAAGTCGGTTACGCTAACCAATTATGCTTCCTCCATGCTGCATTTTGATGCTTCGAAATATTGGCTCAGCCAGTTTGATGGCGATTACATGACCGAAATGCGAATGAAGGAAAGCCAACTTACCACTGGTATAAAAATACTCGACAGCAAGCTAGGAACCAGAGCCCAAATGTACCGCTCACCTTGTTTCTTTCTTTCGTTAAATAAGCCATCTGATGAAAACACCGGGGAATTAATTGCCGGTACGCTGGCCTGGTCAGGCAATTTTCAATGCACTTTTGAAATTGATCAGCAAAATTCGCTAAGGATGATCACAGGGATGAACCCCTATGCTTCTGAATACAAGCTGCAGCCCGGTAAAACTTTCGAAACACCGGCATTCATATTTACCTATACTAAAAATGGCAAAGGCGAAGCCAGCAGAAATCTGCACCGCTGGGCCATAAATTATGGTGTGCTCGATGGCAATAAACCCAGGCTTACGCTTTTAAACAATTGGGAAGCCACGCATATGGATTTCAACCAGGATATGCTGGTTGAGCTGTTTGACGGAGCCAATCAGTTAGGGGTCGACCTTTTTTTGCTGGACGACGGATGGTTTGGTAACAAATATCCGCGAAATGCGGATAAAACGGCATTGGGCGACTGGCAGGTAGATAAGAAAAAGCTGCCGGATGGCATAGGCTACTTGGTTAGCGAGGCCAGAAAAAAGAACCTGCAGTTTGGAATATGGCTGGAACCTGAGATGGTGAGCCCAAAAAGTGAACTGTATGAAAAACATCCTGACTGGATACTGAAGCTACCGAATAGGGAAGAAGCTTATTCGCGTAACCAGTTGGTACTTGATCTGATCAATCCTAAAGTCCAGGATTTTATATACAATATGGTGAACGAGCTGGTTACCAAAAATCCTGGCATTGCCTTTATCAAATGGGATTGCAACCGCATGCTCACCAACACCTATTCACCAACTTTGAAAGAAAACCAGGGAAATCTGTTTATTGATTACAACAGGGCTTTGTTGGATATCATGAAACGTTTGAGGCAAAAACATCCGCATTTGCCAATCATGCTTTGTGCAGGAGGCGGCGGGAGGGTTGACTATGGAGGCTTAAAATACTTTACAGAGTTTTGGCCAAGTGACAATACTGATGGATTGGAACGCGTATTCATACAGTGGGGATATCTTAATTTTTTCCCGGCGCTAACGGTATCAAGTCATGTCACCTCCATGGGTAAGCAATCCTTAAAGTTCCGTACAGACGTGGCCATGATGGGCAAAATGGGTTTCGATATCAGGGTCAAAAACCTAAGTGCACAGGAAATTAAATTCAGCAACCAGGCCGTAAAAACTTATAAAGGCATCAGTGATGTGATCTGGTTTGGCGATCTGTACCGTTTGGTTTCCCCATATGAAGAAAACAGGGCTGTCTTGATGTATACGACTCCAAATAAAGAAAGAGCTGTACTCTTCAATTACCTGCTCAATTTCAGACGCAAAGAATATATGGGTAAGGTGCTCTTACAGGGCTTGGATCCGGTAAAACGATATCGGATCAACGAAATTAACTTGCTGCCGGATACCAAGTCCACACAGCCTGACGATGGCAAGATTTACAGTGGCGATTACCTGATGAAAGTTGGGCTAAACCTTTCGGCCGGTAAAATAGCGCCTTTAACCAGTTCGGTATTTGAACTCATTGCAGAAAAATAAATATGAACAAAAGAATTATTATCGCGCTGCTGCTGTTTGCCGGTTTCTTTAACCAGGGTATTGCCCAGGTCAGGAACAACATCAACTGGGAAGACTTTATGTCACGGAACGACCTCCTTTTTGATTCCTTATCCACAAAGTGGGAAGAAGGTGCGTTTTTAGGCAATGGATTACTGGGGGTAATGGTATACCGGGAAAATGCCAATGCTTTGAGGTTTGATCTGGGCAGAACCGACGTGGTTGATCATGTCGAAGGCATCAACCCCTCTATTGGCCGGGCAAGATTACCTATAGGTAGGTTTTTGATGGAAGTAAGCGGAACCATAAAAAGCATTAAATTACGTTTGGATCTGCTTAAGGCCGAACTGAGCGGTACAATTACCACTGATAAGGGGGTAATTCATTTTAGCGGACTGATTGCGGCAACAAAGGATGTGATCATTTTAAATACGCAGACCCTGCAAGGCGAAAAACTGATAAACTGGCAATGGAAGCCGGAGCCAGCTTTAAGTCCCTACCTCTCTTTAGGACGCGACAGCGTATCCAAATATCCGCCAAATCCTGCCGCGGTAATGGTTAAAGAAAACGGCATCAGCTTTAACCATCAGCCATTAAGGATAGGTGGTGGTTATACCACAGCCTGGAAAGAAATCAAAGCAGGGAATACAAATTCATTGCTCGTTACTGTTGCCAATGCTTATCCCCATGATGATTCCAAAGAACGGGCAGGCGAACTGCTGACAAGTCTATCTGCGGCATCTGTTCGTGAAATTACAACTGCACACCGTGCACATTGGCTTAAATTTTACCAGAAGAGCTTTATTTCTATACCAGATGCACGGCTGGAAAGTTTCTGGTGGATACAGCAATATAAGATGGCTTCTGCAACCCGTATTGGTGCTTACCCGATCGATTTAATGGGGCCATGGTACAAAGCTTCGCCATGGCCAAAGTACTGGTGGAACTTAAATATCCAGCTTACTTATTATCCTTTCTTCAGTTCAAACCATGTTGAACTGGTGGCCCCGCTGATGAAAATGATTAACGACAACATCGGGAACCTGGCTAAAAATGCACCGCAACCTTATCAGCACAATTCTGCAGCATTGGGCAGATCAGGGCCTTACACCATGACATCCGGCATTAAGGTTTTAAAAGGAAATGACAATACCAGTGCCAGCGCGGCATCAATGGAGTTGGGCAACCTGACCTGGCTTTTGCATATGTACTACCAGGCTTATGAACATACGATGGATAAACAGATCATTAAGAACCTGTATCCGGTGTTAACCAAAGCCATCAATTACTATCTGAATATTATGGATAAAGAGAGCGATGGAAAATATCACCTTCCTTATACCTATTCGCCTGAATATCCCAAAGGAATTACTCGTGATGCCAACTACGATCTTTCTGTATGTAGGTGGGGTTTAAATACTTTGTTGTACATCAATCAAGTATTGGGCTTAAAAGATCCGCTTGCTACCAAATGGCAGGATGCTGTAAACAACTTAACGCCATACCCACAAGATAAACTTGGTTACCGTATAGGTAGGGATGCCGATTTTTCAATTTCTCACCGCCATTATTCACATCTTTTACAGGTCTACCCGATTTATGAGGTAAACTGGGACCAGCCTCAGAACCGCGATCTGATCAGCAGGTCATTAAGTCAATGGGAAAATAATGCTTCGGCCTGGAGGGGTTATTCTTATACAGGATCTGGTTCCATTTATGCGATGATGGGCAACGGCAATAAAACCCATCAGCTGCTGAATGAAATGATGAAAGGCAGATTCAGCATTAAACCCAATACCATGTATTTAGAGGCCGGCCCTGTTATAGAAACACCGCTTTCCGCAGTAACTACCATGAACGAAATGTTGTTGCAAAGCTGGAACGGCATAATAAGGGTATTTCCAGCTGTGCCAGATAGTTGGAAGGACGCCACCTTTGATAATCTCAGTGCCAAAGGTGCTTTTCTGGTTAGTGGAAGCAGAAAAAATGGAGCTACTCAGTTTGTAAAAGTCAAAAGCCTTGCTGGTTCTCCCTGCCTGATTAAAACAAACTTAAAAGGTATGGTTAAAGCTTCGGGAAGGCGTCAGTTTAAAATTTCCTTACAGGCGAATGGCATAGTTAGCATTGATTTGAAAGCAGGGGAAGAAGTGATTCTTTACAGCGGGCAAAAACCTCCGGTCTTTGCGCTTGAAGCCGTAAATTCGGATGGTAAAAACTACTGGGGATTGACTAGATAATAAAAAAGATATGAAAAAGATAATGGTTAGTCTATTAATAATTGCAGCTTTTACGAATTCTGTAAAAGCTGCTGATTTTAACATTCTGAAATACGGTGCTATCGGAGATGGTACCACACTGAACACAGCAGCTATACAAAAAACGATTGATGCCTGTTACCAGTCGGGCGGGGGAAAAGTGATCTTCCCCGAGGGTAAATTCCTGTCAGGCACCATTGTACTTAAAGACAACATTACCATTCATTTTGAAAAAAATGCTGTTCTATTGGGTAGTACAGATCTGAAAGATTATAAAAACCTTGATCCTTTTACGGAGGGACTGGGTATTGATGTAGGCTGGGCACTTTTAGTGGCAGTCGATGCGAAGCACATTGGCCTGGAAGGCGAAGGCACGATAGACGGACAGGGGTCGGCCATAAAAGCCAAACACATCCTTACAGATACCCGGTCCGAAGGACAGCGCTGGGGCATGCGCCCTTTTTTGGTCCGCATTGTTCGTTGTGATGGGATAACCGTAAAAGGGATAACCTTAAAATATGCTGGTGCCTGGACCTCTCATTATTTTCAAAGTAAAAACCTGCACATCGAGAATGTGAAGATCCAGAGTGTTGGCGTAGCCCATAATGATGGAATTGGCATTGACGGATGTCAAGATGTGGTAATCAAAGATTGTGATGTGGTTAGTGGGGATGATGCACTGGTATTCAAGACTACATCCAGTAAAATGGCCTGTAAAAATATAGTAGTAAGCGGGCTGCGTCTTAAAAGCAATCAGGCTGGTATTAAAATGGGTACAGAGTCTATGGCTGCATTCGAGAACATAAAAATTTCTGATTGTCATATTTATGAAACCAAAAATGGTGGGATAAAATTGCTCACGGTTGATGGGGCAAATCTTCGAAATATCGTAATTTCTGATATTAGCATGGAAGATGTAAGAACACCTATGCTATTCCGTTTGGGTTCCCGTCTGAGTGTGTTCCGCAAAACAAGCGACACCCAGCAGCCAACAGGAACATTTGAAAACGTGATCATTAAAAATGTGAAAGCCAACGCTTCCGCAAATGCCCAGTTGATGCCTCCTTCAGGTATTCTGATCACCGGTGTTCCGGGACATTACATCAGCGGTCTGACCCTTGAAAACATTGAGATCAGCCTTGCCGGTGGCGGCTTGGCAGAGCATGCCCGTCAGGCGGTACCTGAAGCCATTGATCAGTATCCAGAAGTAAAAACTTTTGGCCCAAGGGTACCTGCTTATGGCATTTGGGCAAGACACGTAAAAAACCTGAAGCTTAGGAATGTCAAATTTAATTTAGCTGGCAACGATCTTAGACCCGCACTGGTTTGCGAGGATGGCACTGACCTGGAAGTATCAGACTGGAAACTTCCTGAAAGTACAGGAGCAGAAGCGATCATCAGGTTAGAGAATGTTCAGAATGCTGTTATCAGCGGTGTAACAGGAACCGTCTCAGCTAAAAAATTCGTTCTTGCCGAAGGGAACAGTAGATCTATAACGATAAAGGATAATAAAATTTCCGGCACACCTGATTAAATATAAAACCATGTAGCATAACCGCTATGCAGTTATGCTACATATAGAGATTTTTGCTGGGAAAGGTTTTTAATATGGTCCAGTGAATCGCGGATTTCTTCAATAGGAAAATCACCGCGGTCTCCATAAGTCTGAAGCCTTAAATACTCACCCCATATCAGACTCCGACCGTATTCGGTTTTAGACCACATGTGCCTGCTGATCGGATATCTTGAAAAATTAGACGGTAGCGGTAAGGGAATGCAGTGGAGCGCTATGGAAGGTAAAAACCTTTGTAAAGACAAAGCTGCTCTTGTAGTGGCGTAAGAGTGTGCGAGGAAGGTCATTCTTCGGATGTTTTCAAAAGAGATCACCTTCTGTGCTTCAATAATATTCTCTATAATATTCTTTGACTTGTGTTCGGTATAGATCTTTTTATCCGCATATTTTTCAAGAGGGATATAAGATTTGATCTGTTCGGATTCTGCTTCATCTTTATAAAAGGACCCACTGTAATTTGCAATGCCACCTGTGATCAAAACCTGGTTTACCAACTCTTTATTCAACATATAACCAATTATATCAGCAATTTCTCTGTGCTGAACATTTGAGCCAAAAACAAAAAGCAGATCAGATGCCACCAGGCTCTCTTTCTGGAAACAAAGTCTTGTTAGCGCTGAAACTAACTCGGCATCCATATCCGGGCTTTCGGGAACCTTTAGAATTTCCCGCTGTAATTCTTCTAACATAGGCGTATTGTAGGGTAATTTGTTATATAGACGTACCAAACGTCCTGTTTGCTACAGCAAAGCATAAATATTTTTTTTGAACCTTTTAGCAATCTGGCTGTTTCTATCTGAAATGGCCTTTTGTGCTTATCGGAACTTAATTTTATAAAAATGAGATCAATATGGAAGGGCTCAATTGGATTTGGCCTGGTTAATATTCCTGTGAAACTATTCTCTGGCGTGCAAAGCAGCAGCCTGAATCTGGATATGCTGGATGAGAGGGACCATTCCAATATTAAATTTAAAAGAGTAAACGAAAAAACCAACAAGGAGGTTCCTTATAACCATATTGTTAAGGGATATTTGTTGAACGAACAGTATATTGTTCTGGATGAACATGACTTTGAAGAAGTAAGGCCCGAAAAAACAAAAGTAATTGAGATTGAAAACTTTGTAAATATATCGGAAATTAACCCGGTATATTATGAGACCTCTTACTATACCCAGCCCGAAACCCAGGGAAAGAAAGCTTATGTCTTACTGCTTAAAGCCCTGATGAAATCGAAAATGGCAGGCGTTGCACGCTTCGTCCTCAGAACTACAGAGAACCTTTGTGTTATCCACCCGCTTAACGGGGTCATAGTGATCACCAAAATCCGGTTTCAGGAGGAGATCCGGGATACAAAAGAAGTTCAGCTAAAGGAACAGGTGACCATTAATCCGAAGGAATTGGACGTAGGGCTTGCCTTGATTAAACAATATACCACCAGCTTTGACATTCAGGCCTTTAAAAATGACTATTCCAGTGAATTGCTCAAGATCATTAAGGCCAAAGCGAAAGGAAAGCGTGCCACAGTTAAAAAAATCAAACCTAAAAAAGCTGAGAGCGATGATCTGTACGGACAACTAATGGAAAG
>CBFGNP010000143.1:0-8269 GCA_965650095.1 uncultured Pedobacter sp.
AATGACCCGACCACAAAGATCCTCGAGGCCTTCTTTAGCACAGACAACAATGGTTTTATAACCCAGAGAAATAAATTCCCTTAAAATTTCTACAGTATCTTTTTTCCAAAGCGGAAAAACAGCTTCCATATTTATTTCTGCTAACTTTTTTTCTCTGTAGGCCTTTAAATCTTCCAGAAAAATATCACCAAATATAGAATAGGTAATACCACCGGCTTTAAGCAGCAGTAAATGTTTCTCCATGTTTTCTTCATAAACGCCCATTTCGGGTGATTCAGGGAGAGGGATCTGGTATAATGGAATGCCTATGCTATTGGCCTGGGCAATTAAAAGGTTTTCCCTTACACCGTGCATGCTTACCCGATTATAGGTTTTGTTTATGGTAGTCAGCAAATAACGCACCTCAAAATCTTCATTTTGCAGGATATGGTGTAAGGCCAAAGTGCTATCCTTACCGCCACTCCAGTTAAACAGGCTAACTTTTTCAGACATTTTAAGCAGGTGATTTTGCGCAAAGATAACAGAAAGGCAACAATTCCATATTTAATCTCCGGCCATTTTACTTATTCTCTTTAAACAACAACAATGGAAGATGGGTATGATAGGCAAGTCTCCTGGTCAGGCTGCGGTGAAACAGTCCTTCGAAAAAGCCGTATTGTTTAGGTACAGTTATTACCAGCTGTGCTTTTTGGTTTATGGCGAAATCCATTATGCCGCTTACCAGGTCTTCATTTTGGGTATAATGGTATTCGGCTTGTTCATCGCTCCATAACCTGTGCAGATCAGTCAATTCTTTCATCATATCCGGATCAGAATGATCCTGCTCGTCTGAAACATTTAAAATTAACAACTTGGCATGAAGTGCAGTGATCAAAGTTTTTATAGCCTCTACTGGCGTCGTTTCCGAAACCTTTTTCATATCGCAGGCAAATACCACACGTTGTACCTCCTCAAATTGAGCTCTGGCAGGCACGATTAGTAAAGGAATGCCGGATTCTTTGGCTATAGTAGTGGTATTACTCCCAATTAATATTTCCTTAAGATTACTTTTTCCTGTAATTCCCATCACCACCAAACCCAGTTGTTGTTGAGCTGCCAGTATGTTTACCGCTGATATGAGCACGCGTTCATCACTGCGGGCACTTATGGTAATTTCGCTTGATACCAGCGAGCTCATGTCCTCCTTTAATCTGTCTAATTTAGTTTTAGTCTCCTGCTGATCACGCTCGGCAAAGGAAGACATTTCGAAAGGTATATCTGTTGCAAGAGGAACAGACGTTGAGTGATAAATAATAATGTTACGGGCTTTAATCCGGGTGGCAAAAGCCGTGGCGTACCTGGCCGCATTATTGGCAGAATCAGAAAAATCCGTTAATACCAAAATGTTCTTTAATGCAAATAGCTGATCGAGATGAAGATCGATTGCCTTTTCCAGTTCCTGAAATCCTGTGTCCTGAATGGTCCTTTGCCCACGGTTTTCTATGTTCCATTCACCTGGCGCTGATCTTCGTAAAATGATAGGATCATACTCCTCGGTAACCATCTCAACTTTAAACCGACGGAGGTGATCAAATGCCGTCACCATGGCATCCAATTCTAAATTACCCGTTTTAAATGCTACAGAAAATGTTTCCATCATACTTCCTCCTTGATAACCAAGAGTGGTCTGCGAAAGCAGACCGGCGATCATTAAACATTAAACTAGCATTAAACGGCTTCAATAGGTTACTAAGCCATTAATTAGGCTAAACTGAGCAATTTAGCCTAATACCCTGCTATCTCATAGGTGGAATAGAGTCTTTTTTCATTGTATCTGCGCCCATAGTGTCAACCGTTGTCTGATCAGAAGTCCCAGTTCCCATAGACGCTGTATCCATCACCGCACTATCGGTCATCAATGAATCACCATCGCCATCATTCCGGCGGTCTGAATTACAGGCGGCAAATCCCAGGGTCAGGATTGACAGCATTGTTAAGATTTTTAATTTCATAATTCCGTCTTTAAGTTCAATAATCGCAGGAACGGCGACACGAACACCACTCTGCATGTTATCTGGTCAAAACAATTGAGGCTCTTGAAAGTTTTATCTTAGTGTCAAACAAGTATTTCACCACATCGTTAGGTACTTGCCGGATAAGGCTCTACCGGTAGGCTAAACCAAAATACAGAACCCTTGCCTTCCTCACTTTCAAGTCCTATTGTTCCGTGATGTTTTTTAATAATTTCTGCTGAAATGAAGAGACCCAGGCCCAAACCAGGAAGGGTTCCAGTAGCCGGGTCATTGGCCCTGTAAAACCGTTCAAACACATATTTTTGCCGTTCTAACGGTATTCCAATACCTTTGTCTATGACTTTTATAACAACGCTGTCCGTATCCAGCTCACTTACTATCTTCACATATTTTTCATTCGACGAATACTTAATGGCATTGCCAACAAGATTAACCAATACCTGATCTATTCTGTCGCGGTCACCCTTTATTGTGGGATCCATCCTATCAAGCTCACATTCAATTTTACAATTCGGATTTGCTGCTTTAATTGCTTCTGCACTATCTCTTATACAACTATTAATCCTGAAGTCATTCATCACACAGGATAAAGATCCCGAACTGATCCTTGCAGCGTCCAAAAGGTCGGAAATGAGGTTGATCAGTTTATCCAGCTGTGCATCCATTTTCTCGGCAAGGACCAGCTCCTCCTTCCGTTGATCTTTTGACAATTTTGCCTGAAAAAGCTGAATATACGCTTTAAGTACCGTAACAGGAGTTTTCAGTTCATGGGCGGCCATATGAACAAAATCCTCATGTTCTTTTTTTTGCATTTTCATTTCCTGGTTACTTTTCTCCAGGGCAGTTGCGCCGATGAAGTTTTCTGCTTGAAGATGCTGGAATCCAGAAATTAATCCGCTTAGAAAAAGCGTTTCAACTAAAAAAACAATAGCCTGAATAATTTGTTTTTCTATCACCTGTCTGGAAATTGCATCTGGAAGGAATAATAAAGACACTGCAGCCATAAAAGTAATGGCACTGGCAATAATTGCAGCTCTGCCGCCGCCATAACAGGCACTTGTCATGATTACTGCAAAGAAATAAAGATAGGGTGCGGCAATATTGCCTGGAAAAAACCACAGTTTAACCGCAAGGACCAGACTGGTCAGTACCAGAGGGACCGCGATGCACTTGAGGATTGTTTTTTCTGATATTTTGTTTTCATTCCAGATCTTTTTAAATAAAGATGGACCATTAATGGTCAATAATCTATGCATAATCCAAATTAAGTTTAGGATCATACAAAATTATAAATGGTTTTGTGACTCCAATTAGTAATTATACGGGAATTTTAATACGTTAAATACGGAACTTATTGTACAAAGCCATTCAAAACGGCATAACGAATTAAAGCCGCAGTATTGCGGGAGCCTGTTTTCTCTATTAAACTCTGCCTGTGTCCCTCAATAGTCCTTTTACTGATAAACAGCTTATCGGACATTTCATGATTGGTCAGTCCCTCAGCAATTAAATGAAGTACTTCTATTTCCCTCAGGGAGAATTCAATTTTCGATTCAGACGCAGCTACGGTGTGATGGCCACTTTGAACAAGCTTATCCAGCATTCGTATAGCCAACTCGGAACAAAGATATCTGCCTCCCATATTCACATGCTTTAGTGCAAAGATCAATTCATCAGCACTGACATTTTTCAACAGGTAGCCCGAAGCTCCTTCCAGAAATGCCTGAGAAACATATTTCTCATTGTCATGCATAGAAAGCATCACGACTCTCGTTTCAGGACTAATCACTTTCATCTCTTTAATAAGAGAAATCCCATCGATTTCAGGCATGTTAATGTCCGCCAAAACAACATCTATCTTATCCCCCTTAGTGATGTGCTCCAGCACCTCTCTTCCGTTCACGGCCTCCCCGGCAACGTTTATACTCTTATCCATCTCAAGCAACATCCTGATGCCGTTACGGACAATGTTATGATCTTCTGCAAGTAATACCTGTATCATTTAAAAAAAAATTAGTGCCATGCTGTGTAACATATATAAACGAAGCATTTTAAATATAAGTTTTTGCAATCATTTTTTATTCAAAATTTTATTGCATTCGTCCTCCGATAGTTATCTATTTGACATGTGTATACATTATATCATTTATAGGCGGAGCCCAGTAATCCAAGATCATTTTTAAACTTTATGGTGATCTTAGTACCACGTTTCGATGTTTCCACATTCATGTAACCGCTTAAAAGAAAAATCCGGTTCTTAATGCCTCTGATACCCGAACCACTTGCCAAAGACTGGTCTACATCCGCTGCAAAACCCCGTCCGTTATCTGTTACCATAAGTGTAATCCATTCATTTTCTGCATCTACTATAATCTCCGCTTTTGTAGCCCGGGCATGTTTAATGCAATTGTTAACCAATTCCTGTATCATCCTAAAAACGTATAGCTGAATATCCTGATCAAGCAGATCAGCTGAACTGTTTAAGGAGGTCCTGATCTGAAAACCAGGTGTGCTTAAGCGTTGAGCCATTTCCTTCACACCCGAGGTAAAGCCAAAATCGCGCAATACCGAAGGAGTAAGTTCGTAGGACAATTCTCTTGTTTCCCTGATCGCCTGATCAAGTAATTGATTGATGTTCTTAAAATCATTCTTTAAGTCTCGGGCATGCTGAATGTTCTGCAGATTCAGTCTGATCCCGTATAAAAGCTGGCAAACGCTATCATGAAGAGCGGTGCTAATGTTGTATCGCTCTTTCTCCTGAGCTTTAAATGTCGCCGAAAGAATCAATTTCTGTTGTTCCGCATGCAATCTTTGTGCTTCCAGAGCAAGCCTTTTCCTTTCAGTGATATCCATTATGATACCAGCGAAATAATTGTTATTACCTACCCCATTACGTACTTCCTGCCCTTTTGCTGCGATCGTCTTGATCCGTCCATCTTTAGTGATTATCCTGAATTCCACATCTGCCTTTTTTACATCGTGAATGGCAGTGATCAGTGCCTGCCTAACCTGATGCTGGTCTTCAGGATGTAGCAGTCCTATAAACGCTTTGGTACTGCCATCAAACTCCCAGGGATTAATTTCCAGCAGAGAGAAACTAAACGCATCCAGAAAAACTTTGTTGCTGCCCAATTCCATCGTCCAGGTTCCGGTTCCTGATGCATTCAATGTCATTTCCAGCCGCTGCGTAGTATCAATCAGTTTCTGTTGGGCAGTCCTGCTTTCTGAAATGTCAATTACGGTAATGTAATATTGCAGGTTGCCGCTAAAAGCATTGACAATGCCTATACCTTCCATCCTGGTATATAGCTCCTTTTCCCTGAAAGACAGCTTAATTTCACAGCTTTGCTTGCTCGTATTTGTTTGCATTTTATGAAGAAACGCATAAAAGAGCTCCCACATTTCGGGCGCCACAAAACTTTGGAACCGTTCTTTTAATATGTCATTTTTTGAAATAGACAAAAGATCAGCCCCGGTCTGATTTGCTTCTTCGACCATCCCAATATGATTCAGAATGAAGTACCCCACGGGAGCAAGATTAAAGAAGCCCGCAAATCTTGCGCGTTCACTTTCGATCAACTGATAAGATGCAGAAAGCTCATCATTCTGCATCTCCAGTTCAAGTTGAAAGACCTGCAGCTCACCCAATAGCATGGCAAGCTGCTGATCAGTTATTTTCTCGTCAAACAAACCTGTTTCCGAAGCGCTTTCGAGTCGGCTTCGCAAAAGTGAAATGATTTTTTCTTTATTGCCAATTTCTTTTTTGCTCACATCCCTGCTGTTTAAAAGTAACACTTAAGGTATCTTGTTCATTAAATTTACTCTCTGAAACATACTGAACATTAACAATTAGCCGCATTATGCCTATTCCCGGAAAATCATGCTGCATATACAATTCGGTGTCACTTCCTCCATTGAACAACAAAGCGTCCAGTTTAGTCGTGTTCCATTTGTTATGAACAATTTCCACAAAAAATTGTTCTTTAACTTCAAATTCCCTGAAGTTAAATAGCTTCAAAAAAAGCGAATTTGCTACAATAACTTTCCTTTCATGATCTAATATTACAGCAGCGTCTGGTAAAGAGTTAACAGCTATTTGAACATAATTAATTAAGACCGCTAGTTTATTTTCCAAGGCCTTAACCGGGGTAATCTTTGTAAATGTCAATACTGCACCACTGATAAAATTATCCATGGTCCGATAAGGCATGATGCGGAGATTATACCATTCATTCTTATTCGTCTTCACCTCCAGTTCCTTTCCACTAAGTCGTTCAATGACTTCCATTATGGCATTTTCAATGGACGGATAATCAAAGTTAGAAACGATATGTCCTATTGATCTGCCCACATCAGAGGGGATAACATTAAATAATTTATTAACCTGAGGGGTGAACCGTAAAATATTCAATTGGTTATCTAAAAATATGGTTCCAATCTCTGTATTGTCTAACAGATTCTTCATATCATTATTCAACAGGGTCAGTTTTTCTGCTTTATTTTGATATTGAAAATTTATGGTCATTAGCTCTTCATTCAAGGATTGCATTTCCTCCTTTGTGGTCAGGGCTTCTTCATTTGTACTTTGCAGTTCTTCGTTCGTACTCTGCAGCTCTTCATTCATCGACTTTAATTCCTCCAGAGAGGTTTCCATCTGTTCTACAGTAGTATGAAGCTGCTGCTTGGTATAAACGAGCTCTTTTTCCAGTTCTTCAATCGCCTTGTTTTTAACCGGATCTATTTTTCTGGGACCGGATTTCGTCTTCTTTAAAGGTCCTTTGTCCTTAAATGTAAGTATTAACAGCCCTTGTAAATGATGATCATGGATATAACTAACCGAAAAATCAACCAGATTAGTAATGCCACCGTCCTGTATCATGATGTCTTTAAATTCAACCTGATTCTTGTGCGCACAAGACTGATGGATAGCATTTCCTATCACATATTTCAGTTCCTCTCTTACCATTTTATGAATGTTCATTACCGCCGCCCCTGAGTTTACCTTAAGGAATTTATCCATTTCACCATTGATGTATAGAATGTCGCCCTTACTGTTGGCCAGCAGTGATGACGGTGTATAATGATCAAGAAGTATCTTATGGAAGTTTTCTGCGACAGCACTCTTTATTGATGGCTTCTCTGACAAGTCCTTAGACGCTTTAACAGGGGCGTTTGTGATATGGAATGGAAAATCACTCATTTTTTTAGGGCCTATAAGGCCGTCCTTGCGTTCATAGATCTTCCATTTCCTGTCGACCTGTGTAAAAGCATCAATCAAAGCGCCTGTAGACTCCGCAGGACCAAGAAATAGCAGACCTCCCTGATTCAGCGCATAATGAAATACCGGCATTAACTTCTTTTGAAGCTCGGCAGTCAGATAGATCATAACATTCCTGCAGCATAACAGATCCAGCTTGGTAAAAGGCGCGTCTTTGATCAGGTTATGCTGGGCAAAAACGATCATTTCCCTGACCTCTTTTTTAACTACATATCCATTGTTCTTTTTCAAGAAAAACCGTTCCAGCCTTTCCGTAGAGATCTCAGATATAATATTCGAAAAGTAGCATCCAGACCTTGCCTGTTCTATAGCCGCAACATCGAGGTCGGTGGCAAATATCTGAACTTTTGGCAATTTACTCGTCTTTAGCGAGTCTAAGCACTCCATCACGATCATTGCGAGAGAATAAGCTTCTTCCCCTGTAGAACAACCTGCCACCCAAACCCTTACCGGCTCATCAAGGTCTTTTTTAGCTAGTTTTGAATTCAGGTGACTTTTAATGGCCGAAAATGCGGCACTATCTCTGAAAAACTTAGTGACCCCAATTAACAGTTCTTTAAATAGTATCTCCGCTTCATGCGGGTTCTCCCTGATATAATCGACATACGGAGAATAATCCGGTAGCTGATGAAAAGCAATTCTTCTTTCGATCCGGCGTGTGATGGTATTTTTTTTGTATAACGTGAAGTCATGCCCGGTATGTGACCGCAAGATCATCAATATTTTTTCAAGGTGCAGGTGGTTATTGCCCGCTGTGATCATCTCTTCGCCAGGCAGGTCTCTGAGCGCGGGATGATTCAGGTACTGAATCAATTTTACAGGCATTTCTTCGGGCGTCAGGACATAATCTACCAGTCCTGTTTTAATAGACGCTAAAGGCATGCTACTATACTCGGCTGTCTCAGGAAGCTGTACCATGGTCATTCCAAGCTTTTCCTTGATCATTCGAACTCCCGTTTCGCCATCGGCGCCCATTCCT